>JBPCXK010000055.1:0-4717 GCA_051008635.1 Gammaproteobacteria bacterium | reverse complement strand
CGCCGTGCAGTCGATCCGTACCTCGAGCGTCTCCCCACAATAGGGGCAGCCTACTTCCCGGTATTCAAAGGGCGGTCCCATTGGCGGATTCTGCTTCGGCAACGGGCAGAAACATCGCGGTGAGATCGTTCAGAAAGCGTCGGCCAAGGGCGGTAGTGTGAAACTGTTCGTCGTCGGCGCGCAGTAAACCTCGCTCGACAGCTTGCTTCAGAGGGGTTGCCATCGAATCCATACATAAACCGGTCGAGGCGGCAAACTCGTCGGCGTCGAACCCTTCGCTTAGACGCAATCTGTTGAGCATAAACTCGAATGCGGTGTCCGACATGCTCAAGCTGCGGCGCTCGCCGCTGGCCGCGCCCGCCTGCGCCGTGCGCATGTACTGAGCGGGTTGCCTGTGCTTCCAGTAGCGCGTGATGGTCTGTTCCTGCGTGTTCGTGATCTTGCCGTGTGCGCCTGCGCCGATGCCGATGTAATCACCAAAACTCCAGTAGTTGAGGTTATGACGGCACCGCCGGGAGGTTTTGGCGAATGCCGAAACCTCGTACTGTTCGTAGCCGCGTGCGCCGAGCAGCTCGTGCCCTTGTTCGTGCATCTCCCAGATCGCGTCGTCGTCCGGGAGCTTCGGAGGCGTGGCGTGGAATGCCGTGTTGGGCTCGATAGTAAGCTGATAGTAAGAGATATGATCGGGCGCCAACTCGGTCGCAGCGCTCAGATCGGCCTGCGCCTGGGACGCGGTTTGCCCAGGCAAACCGTACATCAGGTCAATGTTGAAGTTATCGAACCCGGCAGTCGTCGCTGCTTCAACGGCGCGCACAGCATCGGCCGCGCTATGAATACGCCCCAACACGCGCAAATGTACGTCGTTGAAACTCTGTACGCCGATAGATAAACGATTTACGCCTGCGTCTCTATACGCAGCGAACCGCGCGGCCTCGGCGCAGCCCGGATTCGCCTCCAGGGTGATCTCGACGTCGCTCGCCAGCGAGAGTTTACTGCGAGCTGCACCGAGTACTGCACCAATCGCTTCTGCGGAAAACAGACTCGGTGTGCCGCCGCCGATAAAAATCGTCTGAATCTCACGCTCGCTTGCCGTCGCCGCCTCGTGCTCCATATCTTTCAGCAAAGCCTTCAGGTACCCGGACTCCGGCAACGCCTCGTCGCGACGAGCGTAGGAATTGAAGTCGCAGTAGGGGCACTTGCGCACACACCACGGCAGATGCACATACAGGCTGAGCGGCGGTGGCGTGTCAAAGGAGAACATCAGGTCAACCGCTTCTTCAGCTTCATCAGAGCCTGCGCGCGATGGCTCAGTCGGTTCTTTACGTCCGGCGCGAGCTGCGCGGACGTGCAGTCGTGCGACGGGACGTAAAACAAGGGGTCGTAACCGAAACCGTTCGCGCCGCGCGGTTCTTGCAGGATCCGGCCTTCCCATGTTCCTGTGCACACCAACGGCATGGCGTCAGTCGCGTGGCGCATGAACACCACGGCGCATTGAAACCGTGCCGTGCGCTCGTCGTTGGCGGTCTTCGCGAGCTCCGTCAGCAGCTTGCGGTTGTTGTCCTCGTCCGCGCCATGCGTGCCGGCATAGCGGGCGGACATGATCCCTGGCGCGCCGTTCAGCGCGTCTACCTCCAGTCCGGAGTCATCGGCGATTGCGGGCAGGCCGGTGTGGCGGCTGGCGTGGCGCGCCTTGAGGATGGCGTTCTCGATGAAGGTGAGTCCGGTCTCCTCTACTTCGCCGATATCGAACTCCGATTGTGGTGAAATCTCGTGACCCGACCCCATGAGCAGCGCTTCGAGTTCGCGCACTTTCCCGTGGTTGCCGCTTGCGAGCACGATGCGCGTCATCGACCGGCCAGCCCGCACATCCCGCCACGATGACGAGCCCTCGCTTGATCCTCTAATCCACAACGAATTTTCTTCTTCTCGGAAATACACTCTGTATTCCGCTCCTTCAGAAAATGCTTTGTGAATTCAAATCTCTGCGCGATCATGTCGCCCCGTGTTGAGATATGTGGGTCAGCGCCTCGCGCTGCGCGTCTACAATACGGGCCACTCCGCCTTTCGCCAGTTGCAGCATCGTCTCCAGCTCGTCCATACGAAAGGCGTGACCTTCGGCCGTGCCCTGGATCTCGATGAACGCGAGCGCGTCGTTCATCACCACATTCATATCTGTCTCGGCGGCGGAATCTTCGGCATAATCCAGATCCAGTACCGCTGTACCTTCATAGATGCCCACGGACACCGAGGCGACCATGCCATGTAACGGGTTTTTGCCAATGATTCGCTGCTCCAGCAGCTTGCCTACGGCGTCATGCAGCGCCACGAAGCCACCGGTTACGGATGCTGTGCGGGTCCCACCATCGGCCTGGATGACGTCGCAATCGATCGTGATCGAGCGCTCGCCCAGCGCTTCGAGATCGATCGCCGCGCGCAACGAGCGTCCGATCAGGCGTTGTATTTCCATGGTGCGCCCGCCTTGTTTACCGCGCGCAGCCTCGCGCCCCATGCGCTGGCCCGTGGAACGTGGCAGCATGCCGTATTCCGCGGTGACCCAGCCTTTGCCGGCGCCTTTGAGAAAATACGGCACCCGGTCGTCGACGGAAGCGGTACACAGCACCTTGGTGTCGCCAAACTCCACCAGCACGGATCCTTCCGCGTGCTTCGTGTAGTTGCGGGTAAGGCGCACGGGGCGCAGCTCATCGGGAGCGCGGCCGCTGGGTCTCATCAGAAAGATCTCCGGGCAGTTCAGTGAGCCGCGCATTATACGCGCACCGCCGTGGGCATGCGGCGGCGCCCTACATTCACATCCCACTAGACCTTGATTCCCTATGACCAAAAGCATGACGGCCTTTGCCCGCCGCGAGGCCAGTACCGAGACCGGCGCCATGGTGTGTGAGCTGCGCACCGTTAACCATCGCTATTTCGAGTTCTTTGCCCGCCTGCCGGATGAGCTCAGAGCCACCGAGGGGCAACTGCGCGAGAAGGCGCAACGCTTGCTCTCGCGCGGCAAGCTCGATTGCCAGCTTCGCTATCACCCCGTTCGCGGCGCCGCATCGCAACTGAGTGTCAACACCGAGCTGGCAAAGGAGGTCATTCGGGTGTGCGAGGATCTACAAAAGGAGTTGCGTGAACCTGCGAGCATCAGCGCCATCGACATCCTCGGCTGGCCGGGTGTAACCGTCGAACCCGAGCAGGACTACGGCCGGTTGCACGCAAGCGCGCTGAAGCTCTTTGGCGAAGCGCTCGATGAGCTCATCGACACGCGCAAGCGCGAGGGCGCTCGCTTGCAAGAGTTGATCGAACAGCGCACTGCGAGCATGCGTGAGCTCGTGGTCAAGGTCCGCGAACGGCGCCCCGACGTGCACGCTGCGATTCGCGAAAAGCTGCTGGCAAGGCTCGAAGATCTGCAAGCCAGGCCGGACAACGATCGCTTGGAGCAGGAGCTGGTTTATCTCGCGCAGAAGATGGACGTCGACGAAGAGTTGGATCGGCTGGAAACGCACCTGAAAGAGCTCGATGAGGTCTTCGGCCGCAAGGAGGCCATCGGGCGGCGCATCGATTTTCTGCTTCAGGAGCTCAACCGCGAGGCCAATACCCTTGCCTCCAAAGCCGCCGACATCGAAACCACACAGGCCGCAGTGGAGCTCAAGGTGCTGATCGAGCAGGTTCGCGAGCAGGTGCAGAACATCGAGTGATGGGGCGGTGGCCTGATAATGACTTTCCCCCTGTCAAGGCGACGCGATACGCTGGCGCCATTGCCCTGCAACACTCAGCGTTGCGCCTTACCGCCGGCGAACAACCTGACGATCCAGTAGAAGCAAACACCGCCGGTGAGCCATAGCAGCGACTTTCCCAACAGCAGCTGTTCGGCTACGAGGTAGTTGTTGCACAGTCGTACGGGTGATTCCATGTACAGCCAGCCGAGCACCGTTGCCATTGCCAGCACGTGGACCAGCACAAAGCCCTTCGCTATCGACGTAAGCTTAGGCCAGCTCAGCGCCAGCGGGACCCCCACAAAAAACGGCAGCGATATAAATTTGGCGAGCGACACGATGACGCTGCCCAAGGCGCCGTCCAACGAGCGTGGCAGCATCCAAAACACCATTGTGAACAACACCACTAACACTCCCGGGATTCCGTAGGCATTGAAGGACTGAATTTTTGCTTTCCACGGATCTGAAATGCTCGTACCCAATAGCAGTCCGACGGCACACAGCGCAGGGATCTGCACGAGTACGTGGCCGACCATTGTGGACTCGAGCCATGAGCGGGTCGGCGGAAGCGTCAGCAGCGCCCACAGAAAAACACCGCCCATCCACCACGGGATGATCGACTGACCCTTACAACCAAGCAGACGCGCTGCTCGCCGCGTGCTCGGGTCGTTCGTAGTCGAAGACTCGCGCAAGTTTGCCCGACCGATCAATAAGATGAATGGCCGCGTTGTGTTGGAATTCACCGAATTCATCCGGAATGATCACAATCCCGAAGGTTTCCAGCACCGCACTGAGCTGTTTGCTGTTATCGATCCGTGCAACTCTCCATATGGAGCCGTCAGCGCGGTGGCGCTGCGCATAACGTCTCAGCGCCGCAGTCGTGTCGTTGGCGGGATCAAAACTGATAGTGAGCAAGAAGACATCACGCCCGGCTTTCTGTGAACGCAGGGCCCGATAGATTTGTTGAAAGCTTGTTCCCAACACGCTGCACAGGCTGCGGC
>JBPCXK010000054.1:0-4339 GCA_051008635.1 Gammaproteobacteria bacterium | reverse complement strand
GGCTCATCAGGATCCCCTTGAACGAGGAATCACAAAAGGGCGGCGGCCAGATCGAAGAATTCCTGCTTGAGTTCAACGGCGAAGGTATTCAGCATATCGCGCTGGCGACGGATGATCTGCACAGCACCGTGGATCGCCTCGCCGAGCGTGGCATGCAGTTCATGCCGGCGCCGCCCGCGACCTACTACGAGATGCTCGAGGACCGTGTTCCCGGACACAGTGAGCCCGTGGATGCGCTGCAAGGCCGCGGCATCCTGCTCGACGGCTCGACCGGCGATGGCGAGAAGCGCCTGCTGTTACAGATTTTTTCGCAAACCCTGCTGGGTCCGGTGTTCTTCGAATTTATCCAGCGCAAAGGAGATCAGGGTTTCGGCGAGGGCAACTTCAAAGCCCTGTTCGCGTCCATCGAGCGCGATCAGATTGCACGCGGGGTTGTGGAGACGTCAAAATGAGCCCTGGACATCATGTCTCAGCTTGCTGGCAAGTTGAAACATGATGCCAAGCCACCCCGCACGGAGACCTGACGATGCGCAGCTTCATCCCGGTACACCGATCGCGCGGCCGTACCTCCAGGCAGGCCCACGCAACATTACCCGACGGGACTTACGAGCGCGAGATCAGTAAGGAAGGCTTCTTCGGGCCTGCCACCCACGTCTACCACAAACACCCGCCGACGGGATGGACTGACTGGGAGGGCCCGCTGCGGCCACGGGCCTTTGACTTGAACCGCCTGGCCGGCGTGCAGGACTCGCCGTGGCAGGCAACGACGTTTCTTTACAACGTCCACACCAGGCTGCGATTTTGGCGGGCGCCACAAAAGATGAGTCACCTGGCGCGCAATGGCGATGGTGACGAGTTGATGTTTATCCACCGCGGCGCGGGTGATCTCTTTTGCGATTTCGGTCATCTGGCCATCGAGTCGGGTGACTACATCATGTTGCCGCGTGGCACCATGTGGCGGATCGAATGCACCGAGCCGGTGGCGGCAATGCTCATCGAGGCGACCAACAGTTCGTATCGGTTGCCAGACAAGGGGCTGATTGGGCAGCACGCGATTTTCGATCCTGCGATGCTGGACGTACCCGATATCGACGATGCGTTTGTGGCGCAACGCGACACCGAAGGTGCGGGTGGTAGTTGGCCGGTGCAGGTCAAGCGGCGCGATGTCGTGAGTACCGTGACCTATCCTTTCAATCCGCTGGACGCAGTAGGCTGGAAGGGTGATCTCTGTGTCGTGCGCATAAACGTGCGTGACATCCGGCCGTTGACGAGCCATCGTTACCACCTTCCGCCGTCGGCGCACACGACTTTTTTGGCGAATCGCTTCGTGGTCTGCACGTTTGCGCCACGACCGTTCGAGACCGACGCCGATGCGCTCAAGGTGCCGTTCTTTCACAACAACGATGACTACGACGAAGTGCTCTTCTACCACGCCGGCGACTTCTTCAGCCGTGACAATATTGACGCGGGGATGGTCACGTTTCATCCATGCGGTTTCACCCACGGGCCGCATCCCAAAGCGCTGAAAAATATGTTGAAACAAGCAAAGCCCGCGACGGACGAATACGCTGTCATGATCGACGCGCGTGACGCCCTCGAGGTTGGTGAGTTACCGGCGGGCGTCGAGAATGAGGACTACGTACGCAGTTGGGTCGGGGAAACGTCGAACGATGGGTGAGACGAACGAAACTCACGACCCAAGCCGCAAGAGTTGGATTGAAACAGCCAATCAAGACCAGTGCCCGTTCCCCATCCAGAACCTGCCCTATGGCGTCTTCAACACGGCAGACTCTCGGGCGAAGCGAGTTGGTGTTGCCATCGGTGATCAGATAGTCGATCTGAGCGCTGTTGAACGCGCTGGGTTGGTGCGACCGAAGCCTGGCGATACTGTCTTCGACAAGGAAAGTATTAACGCCTTCATGGCGCTGCGTCCGGAGGTCTGGCGCAACACCCGCCGCACGATCAGCGATCTCCTCTCGAGCGACAATGGAACGCTGCGGGGCAATGCCACGCTGTATGCCGAGGCGCTTGTTCCCACGACGGAGGCGACGCTGCACCTGCCTATCGAGGTCGCGGAGTTCACCGACTTCTATGCATCAAAAGAGCACGCGACGAATGTGGGCTCTATGTTCCGTGACCCGGACAATGCGTTGTTGCCCAACTGGTTGCACATCCCCATCTGCTATAACGGCCGGGCGAGCACGGTAGTAGTGAGCGGCAGCGATGTGCGCCGCCCGTTGGGCCAGATCAAACCCCCGAATGCCGACAGGCCGATTTTCTCAGCGTGCCGAAAACTCGACATGGAATTGGAGATGGGAGCCGTTGTCGGCACACCGAACGAAATGGGCGCGCCGATAACGGTTGCCGCCGCGGAAGAAATGATCTTTGGCTACGTGATCCTGAACGACTGGAGCGCACGCGATATTCAGGCGTGGGAGTATGTGCCGCTTGGCCCCTTCCAGTCGAAGGCGTTCGCCACGTCCATATCGCCGTGGGTGGTGACCCGATGCGCGCTCGAGCCGTTCCGCGTACGCGGGCCTGAACAACAGCCGGCGCCATTACCCTATCTGCGGCAGAACGAACCGAACAACTACGACCTGCATCTCGAGGCGAGTTTGCAGCCGCAAGGGACGGGCGGGCCGACCACGATCTGCCGAACCAACTTCAAATATATGTACTGGTCCAGCGCTCAGCAACTTGCGCATCACGCAATCAGCGGGTGCGCGATGCGCACGGGTGATCTCCTGGGTTCCGGCACGATCAGTGGACCCGCAAAGGAATCATTCGGCAGCCTGCTGGAGTTGACATGGAACGGAAAGAATCCGATTCCGTTGGAAACCGGTGGTGAGCGTGTTTTTCTCGAAGACGGCGACGCCGTGACCATGACCGGCTGGTGCCAGGGTGATGGCTATCGAATAGGTTTCGGAGGGGTATGTGGCACAATCGTGCCTGCAAGCACAAGCTGTCCGGGATAAAATTTGAGGTGCTTGTGTAGGAGTGGCTACAGCCGCGATGCGAAGCTCGGGGCTTCGACTATTGCGGTTGAAACCGCTCCTACAGAAACCTTGATGAAAACATTACCGTCATACCGGAAGCCGCGACAGCGGCTATCCGGTATCCAGGACCGTTGTGTACCAAACCGCTGGATCCCGGATAAACGTTATCGCGTTTTCCGGGATGACGATCTTGCTTTGTTGAAGGTTTTTGCGACACCCCCCTTCAGCCGCGATAGTCGATATTGCTGAGTTTCGCATAGCGGCTGAAACCGCTCCTGCAATAGGGGAGAACATTCATGAAATCGCATTATCGGGTCGTGGTGATCGGCGGCGGCGTTGTCGGCGCCTCGGTGCTCTACCACTTGGCAAAGCTGGGCTGGACAGACGTGGCGCTGTTCGAGCGTTCGGTACTGACCGCCGGTTCGAGCTGGCATGCGGCTGGCGGCGTCCACGCGTTGAATGCCGATCCGAACATGGCGGCGCTGCAGGCCTACACAATCGATCTGCTTTCCGAGATCGAAAAGGAATCGGGGCAATCCATCGGCATGCACATGACCGGTGGCATCACCGTTGCCTCCGCGCCAGCGCGCTGGGAGTGGCTGCAATCCACATATCGCATCTTTCAGACCATTGGCATCGAAGACCGGGCAGTTCTACTCGCGCCGGTTCGTGATGACTTATCCGAACGAGCAATTGCCGGCGGGCCGTCCGCTCAAGAAAGCGCCCGCATACGATGCAATGACCGCGGCCGGTTGCATGTGGGGGTGCACTTGGGGGCTCGAGACGCCGCTCATGTTCGCTCCCCCTGGTTTCGAAGAGACGCCGACGCTGAAACGCTCGAACGCGCACGCAATCGTGGCTGAAGAATGCCGCGCCGTCCGTGAGCACGTGGGCTTGCTCGACACGACCGGCTTCTCACGCTTCGAGGCGAGCGGACCAAACGTCGAATCATGGTTGGACCGGATCATGGCGAGCCGCTTGCCGAAGTCGGGCCGCGCGCGTCTGGCGCCGATGCTCTCGCCGGAGGGCCGCTTGAAGGGCGATCTGACCGTTTTCAACTGGGGTGATGGCATTTGGTGGATCATGGGATCGTATTATCTGCGTCAATGGCACATGCGTTGGTTCGAAGATCATCTCGAGGACGGCGTGAGCGTGCGCGACGTATCCGACGCCGTGGCCGGCTTGTCGCTTTCCGGCCCGAAATCACGCGATGTGCTGTCGGCGCTGACGCGCCAGGATGTCAGCAATCAAACGCTTCCGTTCATGAGCTGCACGGTGCTCGATCTGGGCCTGATCCGCGCCAGGGTAGGGCGGCTCTCCGTTGCGGGCGAGCTGGGTTACGA
>JBPCXK010000053.1:0-2630 GCA_051008635.1 Gammaproteobacteria bacterium | reverse complement strand
ATCACTCGTACGCGCTGCGATGTGCTTCGCAACAGCTGCGATGGTGGCCTTTGGATCGACGGCATCATCGCGCATCGCCGCCGGTAGTTCGATCAGCAGTCCACACCCACGGACAGTCGTGGAATGTTGTTTAGCCGGTTGGAGAACGCGGTCTAGCCGCAACTAAATGAATTCCACGGTGATGAGCCTGAGCATGGTACTTGCCGGGAACTCGGGGGTTTCTGAGGGGTCGGAGCAATGAGTCTAGAGACCTTACACTTTACAAACGCGCGTGTTGCCGACTCTGTCCCAGGCGCAACGTCAACATGAGAGAATCATCACCTCATGAACTTTCGTCCTTTGTGCAAAATGTAAGGTCTGACCCCATTTCCGGACGCTCATCTCCGGACGCTCCTATCGGGCCCTGCGCATGCGCGGTGACGACTACGTCCTGGTCGGCGACGCGTTCGGCTTCATCGATCCGATCTTTTCGAGCGGCGTGTTCCTGGCCATGCACAGCGCCAGCCTTGCGGCCGACGCGGTGGATGCGAGTCTCAGCGGCTCACCGCACGCCGAACGCCAGATGCGCCGCTTCGAGGCCGAGGTGCGCCGGGGGCTGCGCATGTTCTCCTGGTTCATCTACCGCTTCACCACCCCGGCACTGCACAACCTCTTCATGGCGCCGCGTAATGTGCTCGGCGTCCGCCGGGCAGTGACCTCCGTGGTGGCCGGGGATGTGTTTCGCGCGCACAAGACCGATCTGCCGCTCGCCTTGTTCAAGAGCATCTACTACGTCACTGTCGCGGGTGGCACATTGCTCGACTGGCTGCGCTCGCGCAACAAGCGAGATCAGCCGCGCAGCGCCACACCGGCGCCAGACGACGACTCGACCTCCAGCTCGCCGCGCGCTACCACGTCCTGAGTGCGGCGGCACTCGAAGGCGACGCGTGCCGGCCCGCGCCGCTCGAAGCGCACGGTATACGCAACTCCGGGAAGTAACGGCGCCGGAAACTTCGCCGCCGCGATACCGGCGACGCGTAAGCCCGCGTGGGTTTCGCGAAACGCTCGCAACACGCGACCCAGCACGACCACTCCCGCGGCCAGTGGCGCGTCCGGAAAATGTCCGGGAAAGCTCGGGTGCGTGCGCTCGAGCACGCCATGCACTTCCACCATGCCACGCGATTGGAGATGGGCCGCTCCGCGAGCGCGCTGCTTAGACGCAGAAAATCAACCACAAATTTTGCGTCTAAGCGACCTACACGTTCCGTTTCACTCGTCTGTTTATTTGTAAATCAACGAGTTGGCGTGGTCCGACCCCCATTTCCGCGTCCGTTCCGCATTTCCGCCCATTTCCGGATTTCCGGGGAACGGGCACCGCCCCATGAGCTCCGCGCCGTGGCGCTCGAGCTCGATGCCCGAGGCCTCGACCAGACGGTGCAGGGCGACTTTGCGCTTGAGGCGCTCGAGCTCGGCGTCGGGATGCGGGCCATATCCACCTCGTAGTGCGCAATTTCTATCAACACACAGTGGATGGAATATACCTACAATGATACCTTATATCAACACATTGTTCTTGCCGAACGCCTGTCTCTGGATTACACTGAGGAATATCTATACCCCGATAGACTTCAACCGACTAGGAAACGAGGCTCATCATGACCTTGGGCGCGCGCATCAAACGGCTCCGACTGGAGCGCAACTGGTCGCAGACGCAGTTCGCCCAGCACCTCAAGGTGCACCAAAAGCAGATTTCCGGCTACGAACGCGATGTGCACGTGCCTTCGACTGAGCTGCTCATCC
The DNA here is from genome assembly GCA_051008635.1 of Gammaproteobacteria bacterium. Taxonomy (GTDB): domain Bacteria; phylum Pseudomonadota; class Gammaproteobacteria; order JBPCXK01; family JBPCXK01; genus JBPCXK01. The sequence goes on along the minus strand of JBPCXK010000053.1, from coordinate 851 downwards.
GCATGGCCGCTCTGTTCAACGTCTCTTTGGACTATCTGGCCTTCGAAAATCGAGAGGATCTACAACAGGTCCAGATTGCCGATCGCGACCTGCTGCAAAAGCTCGAAGCCATCGACCAGCTCACCGACGCCGACAGAACCACTGTCAAGGCGGTCCTCGATACCTTTATTCTCAAGAACCGTTTTCAACAGCTCGCCTCGTCCCACGAAGAGCAACCGGCATGACTGACTATCGAGACCGAATCACCATCGAGCCCGGTAAACGCGGCGGAAAGCCGTGCATCCGCGCGATGCGAATCACGGTCTATGACGTACTGGAGTGGTTGGCCTCAGGTATGAGTGAGGCGGAGATACTTGAAGACTATCCGGAACTGACGCAGGAGGATATCCGCGCCTGCCTGGCCTTCGCCGCCAACCGGGAACACCAGTTATCGACGATCGCACCGGCTTGAAGCTCCTGCTGGATCAGAACCTGTCGTTTCGGATGTTGGAGGCATTGGAGCCGGTCTCCGGGTTCAACGCAAGTACGCCTCGAGGGCCTGGACCGGGCTGATGACCTGGCTATCTGGAACTACGCCAAAGAGCACGGCTACGTAATCGTCACTAAGGACTCTGACTTTCACGAGTTCAGTTTGCTCTACGGCAGTCCGCCGAAGGTGCTTTGGCTCAAATGCGGTAACCGGCCGAAGTGGTACGTGCTCGGCCTACTGCTCAATCAGCATGACGCCATCGACGACTTCTTCGAAGCGCCCGATGGAGTATGTCTTGAGCTCTATTGAGCAATGCGAGAGGCCGGGTAACGCAAGCGCGCAGGTTGTTCGCACTTAGCCGCCGGCGGCATCGCTTTCAGGC
>JBPCXK010000052.1:0-2584 GCA_051008635.1 Gammaproteobacteria bacterium | reverse complement strand
GTTCCATTTCTGCGACAGTAGCCGGCCCCTCCACATCCAACTCCACGAAGCTGGCCGTAATGTTGCGGGGGTGGTTGTCCTCGAACAGCAACCATAGACTCCGTTCGCAGTTGCCCTTCATCTGTGTACCGTTGCGTGCTTTGTTGCCTATTTTCATGTCGGTTTACAGCAGCCGCTGCGCTAGGTGTCCTCGTGGCTGGCACGATGGCCTGCACCGGGCCGGCGGCCGTGCCTGCTGGCGGCAATTCCGGTAGCGGCAATCCTGGGACTGAATCGTCCGATGAGAGCCTGAGAGTCGACGCTACGGCCGGTCGCTCGGGTACCCAGTGCGTCAGTCCTGAACCGCAGACGTACCGTCTCGACCATTTTCTCGCGCCGACGCCATGCACGCTTGCGGGCGCCACAGTGGTCGATACGCACGCCGTGCGCCGACTCCTCGCCACCGGTGCGACCGCGATCGATGTCTTACCTGCACCCCGCAAGCCCAGCACCATCGGGCCGGGTGAGCTGTGGTTGCCCCCGCTGCGTGACAACATTCCGGGGAGCTGGTGGCTGCCCAACACCGGCTTTGGCCTGTTGCCGGCGGAGGAGGCGAAGTACTTGCGCGACAACCTCGAACTCATCAGTGCAGGCCGCAATGACGCGCCAATGGTGTTCTACTGCGATGCCCAGTGCTGGATGTCTTGGAATGCCGCGCGGCGCGCGGTCGAATGGGGCTACACGTCCGTGTATTGGTATCCGGGCGGCGCGGACGCCTGGCGCGAGGCAGGAATGGGTCTGGAAGCAGCGCAACCCGTCACCCGTCGCGAAGGGCAGTAGGACTACGGGCAATTGGCCCAGCCGTGTTGAATGACGACGGCGTCGGCTCTTCGCGATCGCATCATGACCTTGTTAGCATCGCGCGCCCCTTCGCTGTGGGCGCAGCACCCTGCGCTGGGGCGTTTGACGACCGGAGGCGGGCATACGACCGGATGGGCGAAGACATTGAGCAGCAGCAAATCGACCAGTACAAATTCGAACAGTACGAGATCGACTGGTATGAAATTGGGCGGTATGAAATTGGGCGGTATGAATTTGGGCGGTATGAAATTGGTGGCCACCGCTACCGTCGCGGTGCTGGCTGTGTTCGGGTCGCCCGGCGCGCCGGCCAACGACTTTCCGACGCTGGCACGCGTCGAGTTCGCGCTACGGTGCATGGAACTCAACGGCGGCCAAAGCTACGACACGATGTATTCGTGCGTATGCATGATCGACGCGCTCGCCGAAAAGTACGCCTACGAGGACTACACGCAGGCGCAAACCCTGAGTTTTCTCTACGGGACGCCGGGGGAAAAAGGCGGCGTTTTCAGAGACGCGGCGCCGGATTCGCGCAACCGGATCAAGGCGCTGGAGGCGAGCCGGGACGCGGCCGCGCAGGCCTGTTTCGTCAAGCGCCTGGTGGCCCCCGAGTAGGCTTGGCGCCCGATTTTTTCTCCTGCCGCAGATTTACCCTCGTAGGCCCAAAACCGGCCCGGTCCTGTGGATCTATTTGCCGCTACACCGTAAAGTGCCAGGGTCCGGCGGTTCGTGTTCGCCGGCGGTCGGTGGGAACGCTATTCGAGAAATCACGAGCGGTTTGCAAGTGAGTTGAGAACGACTCGCAAGCCCTTACAAATTCATCAAAAGTTTTTCTTCGAGCGGCGCCTGCCAGCAACCGAGCACATCATGAAGCGTCCCCGGGGCGGAGTCTGACTGGGGTCAGGACCAAAACAATTCGGATGGAGCCGAAAACCTGACGACCCGCCTGCAATCGCTGTGCTGTTCCCCAGTTCAGCGTTGGGATCTCGTTGTCGCGACGCCAACCTTGGTGTCGATTTTTGAATTCATATAGGAGGAGGGAGATACATGAATCTCCGCAAACACAGGCTTGGCGTATTCGCGGCCGCCGTCGCTGTAGCCGGGGTTGTTTCGGCTCCCGCGACGCTCGCCAACGATAGCGTGAAAGCAGCGATGGCCGATCAGAACAACTGGGCCATCTGGGGCGGGAACTACGAAGGTCAGCGCTACAGCAAGCTGAACTCGATCGACAAGAGCAACGTTGGCGATCTGAAGGTTGCGTGGACCTTCTCCACCGGCGTGTTGCGCGGCCACGAAGGTGGCCCGATGGTGATCGGCGACACGCTGTTCGTGCATACGCCGTTTCCCAACAAAGTGTTCTCCATCAACCTCGCCGATCAGACCATCAACTGGAGCTACGTGCCGAAGCAGGATCCGGACACCATTCCGGTGATGTGCTGCGACACCGTTGCGCGCGGTCTGGCCTATGCGGACGGCAAGGTCTTCTTGCAGCAGGCCGACACTACGCTGGTCGCACTCGACGCGGCGTCGGGCAAAGTCGTGTGGAAAGCGGTCAACGGCGACCCGAAGATGGGCATGACCAACACCAATGCGCCGATCGTGATCGGCGACAAGATCTACACCGGCATCAGCGGCGGTGAGTTCGGTGTTCGCGGTTTCCTCGCGGCCTACAGCATCAACGACGGCAGCCTCATCTGGAAGGGTTACAGCACCGGTCCCGACGATGAAATGTTGATCGACCCCGAGA
>JBPCXK010000051.1:0-3354 GCA_051008635.1 Gammaproteobacteria bacterium | reverse complement strand
AGGCTACGGCGCCGCTCAGCAAACGCTGCGCATGTGCGAATGCTGGCGCTGCCGCGTCCCGGCTTGGACCCGTAACAACTATGCGCGCGATCTTGCCTCGCAGCAGGCGCGCCGCGGCGATTCCAAGCGCTGCGGATTTACCGCGCCCACGATCGGACATGAGCACAACGGGACGGCGGCGTTGCCCGGTCACGACTTTGATGATCGCATCGACGGCCCTGCGCTGATCTGCGCTGCGGCATTCGTCGTCATGATCGGGGAGCGTGACTGTGGAGGCGGTTTCTTCGGAAGAAGAGCCGCCCCTGTTCAGACACGCGCCGTCACGGCTCTGCTCGACTACCGTGATGTTTTCATCCTCTCGTATGACGCGGTCGACGTGGCGCAGAAATCTTCCGGTAACGTCGCTTGCGCGATACGGTGCGACGGCAATACGTTCGTGCTCCGGATCGTCAAAGTGCGGCCAGTCGTCCAAGGGTGGACACAGCAGCAGTAACAATCCTCCGCCGCGCACCGTACCGGACACCGCCCCAAAGGCGTCGGGATCGAAGCCGCTGAAGGCGTCAAACACGACTGCGTTCGCCTCGCGTCCCAGCATGGAGTGAGCGGCGGCGGCCGGGATCGACCTTACGCCAGCCGGCGCTTGCGTGGAGACCCACAGGACCTCGCCGAATCCCGCGGCGTGCAGCACGCGATCCGCCGCCTTCACACACCATTCTCGATCGCCCGCCAGCACCAACGCGCGGCGGTGATTGCTGGATGCAGCCTCGGCGACAAGACGGGTGGAAAGGCTGATGAGTGTTTGCAAGCAGCGGGTGGGATTTGGCCGAATGATTCAGTCTTGTTCCGATTGATTCGCGCAAGCAATGCACTGCACGGCGGTGGGGTCGAGTGCCAGGCGCTTGACGTCGATTGCCTCCTCACAGCTTGCGCAATAGCCGTACTCGCCTGCGTCCATGCGGCTCAGTGCCGCTGCAATCTTTTTCAGTCCGGCTTCGCGCCGCTGTTGTGTCGCGATGGACATCGCCTGATCCTGCAGCGCGTCCATGCGCGACAAACGCCCAACGCGCGCCTGATCGAGCTCGACGGTTTTGGCTGCTTCGTCGCCCGTCGCCTTGAGGGCGAGCAGCTCCTCTCGTTGCCTCAGCAACTGCCGTTTGAACGTTGCCAGATCGTTGTCGTTCAGCATGTTGCGATTCCCGCCAAAGCCGATCTCAACGCGCCGCATCAACACCTGCGCGAGCGCACACCTCGTCCTCCTCCGGCTTGGCGCCGGACACGCCCACCGCGCCGACGATTTCACCATCCGCGTTGCGCAGCAACACGCCGCCTGCCAACGGTACGACTTTGCCGCCAGTCATGGCGTTGAGCGCATTGATAAAGCCTGGATTCGGACCGCCCGAGACGTATCTTTCCGCAATCTGGTTCGAATCCACGCCAACCCCAAGCGATCCCCAGGCCTTGCCATGACATACATGCACGCGCGCGAAGGCCAGCCCGTCTTCCGCCTGGAAAGCCTTGAGGTGCCCCCCGGCATCCAGCACCGCGCAGCCCATCGGCGGCAGATCATCCGCTCGCGCCTTCGCCAATGCAGCGTCGATAATTTGATTCGCAATGTCGAGAGTCAGTTTTTTCATTACACAGAGCTCATAGCAAAAAGTCCGGGCATTCTACAACCATTCCTCCATAAGCATTTTGATTTTGGTTTGATAGCGTACGCCTTCTATTTCACACTTCTTGCGGAAGGCGGCGAGCAGAGGTTCTGGCACTCTCATACTGATTAGCTTGCTGGCCGCCGGCTTTTCGTGCATCAGCCGGAAGCTTTCGAGAAACTCGACGATTTGATCGGGTGACATCTTCTTGCATGCTTCAAGATACTCGTCGCTAAAGTATTGGACGGGTCTCATATCAATTTCTCCAAAGCCTTGATGTCTTCGATATCCTGATCTCGCCCGCTCGCTTTCTTCATCCGGATAAGATCAGCGGCAGACGCGACTTGCACATTCGCCCCCGCGACCTTTTTGTTTACCGTGTCGATCTCGTTGAGATCGACGGTCAACAGGATATCGACCAGCTGCACTGGATTGTGGGGATTCACGAATGACCAGGCCTTCAGGTTGCGGTTCCGAATGTATTCCTCGCGAAAGTCGAAAATCTCGCCCGCCCTTACGGGCAAGCTGCACTCCAGTCCCAGCTCCGTCAGGGCCTGTTCGGCTCTGACATAGGCGCCGCGGTTGCGGGCGATGACGACATCGACGTCAATTGTACCCCGGGTGGCGCCATGCAACGCCACGGCGTAACCGCCGATCACTGCGTAGCGCACCCTATGCTTGCGGAAGGCCTTGCCTACTTCTATTAGAAACATCACGTCATTTAGTATATACTAGTATATACAAGATATCAGACTGATCAGATCGTATGTCGACCCAGCCAACACAGCGCCGCGTCACCGTGTCGTGATCCGTTTCAGCTTTTCGTAAAACGACCAGTGGTGGTGGAAATATTCGCGCAAGTGAGGCGCGTCCCTTGAGGTTTCGTCGAACTGCGCCTGAATAGTTGCATCATCTTCGACTGGCCCGGTTTCGATGCGCCGTCGGCGCGCGGTGGATTCATGCCATGCAGCGACTTGTTGCCAATCTTCCGGCGCGCGCTCGGTTTGCCATTCGAACGCATGCGCGGTAAACGGCAAGTCCAGCGACTGCCACAGCCTGCCCAAAACGCCTTGCGGGTCTTTTTGAATCGCTTCAGCCTCGACAACGATAGGAGTCTCCCTGGTCTGCTTCCTGAGCCATTCGACCTGCCGCCATTGAGCCTCCAGGCCGATCTCGTCCAGCTGCATACCGGGGTCGAGCTTGTGATAGGACAAGATGGCCTTGCGCGGATCGCGGATCAGGAACACATGCGTCATGCGGCTCGCCAGATCGACACGCTCGAACAACGCAGGAACCACGTAGTAGCTCATATCCTTGAAGAACACTGGCGCGGATCGGGCTGCCTCCGACAGATATGCGACGATGCCGTCGAAGTCTGTTGGCTTGGTGGCATCAACATCGAAGTGCGGCATCTCCCGCGCGCCGAGGTGCACGTAGTAGTAATACATGAATGGTTCGTGAAAGCAGCTAAAGTCGCCGCGCTCTCGCATGATGCGCTCGACAGCAGTGGACATGGAGCGCGGGTGGCACCAGAGCGCGATGATACGGTGCGATTCCATCAGCAGTGCTGGGACTTAGGGTTCTGCCAGAAATAAGTTTGCATTTCTTAGGCCTAGGCGCCCGTGTGGCAAGGCGCGAGGCAGGCGAATAGCCGGCTATTTAACTGCCGAAGCAACGCCGCCACGCGGGATGGATAGGCCTAAGA
>JBPCXK010000050.1:0-2871 GCA_051008635.1 Gammaproteobacteria bacterium | reverse complement strand
GTTGAAAGCGACCTCACAAGCCGCGGACAGGTACTCACGGCGGTCCTGCGGGACGTCTCCATGCACCCAGAACAAGCGGATGCGTTGCAGTATGTCCACATCGGCGAGGCCGACGTCATTGAGCGAGGGCGTCTCGGAGAACAGCTTCGGGCGTTCGTTCAAGACGGTGAGGATCGGTTTCATCTGACCGGCATCGAGAAACCGCCGCACATCGCCGGGTTGTTCGAACAGCACATCGACGTGACCACCCAGCAAAGCGGCATAGCGCGCGGTGGGTTTGTCGAAGCTGATCTGGTTGACCTTGAAGCCGGCAGCACTTTCCAAGGCATTGACCTGCACACGCTCCATCGACCCTTCGCGCTGGATGTTGGCCATCTTGAGCTTGCCGGGATTAGCCTTGGCGACAGTCAGGAACGACGCCCAGTCTGTGTAGCGATCTTCGTCCGGCCGAATGTAGATCTGACTGAACGTGGACTGCGTGATACACAGCGGCACGATGTCCTCATTGATCTTTGGCTCGATCTGGTTCGCCGCGGCGGCCGTCATCAATCCGTCGGTCTGTTCGAGAATCGTGTAGCCGTCGGCCGGGCGGCTCATGAAATCCGGAATGGCCGCGAGGCCCCCGCCACCGGGCTTGTCTTCGATTTGAAGGCCAACGCCGGTGACACCATTCATGGCCTCGCCCCAGGCCCGTGCGACCTGGTCGGAGCCGCCGCCAGCGCCAAATGGCACGATGATGGAGATCGTACGCTTCGGGTACCCATCCGCGGGTTTGGCCGGCCCGGCGGCCATCGCAGCGGTCGATCCAAGCGCCACCGAGATGGCTGTTCCATGAGCTAGCTGACGAAACATGATGGACTTCCTCCTGTGCGTGACGGACAGATGCGTGCCCGGTGACGGCGTGCAGAGTTTGCGCAGCCTTCGCTCCGGGTGCGCGACACGGCGAACGGCGTCGTGTGCTTTTTTGTTGGGATGAGCTGTTGACGTTCGCTGGATCGGATTGTTGTTTGGCAATACTATTGACAGCCAATGTTTTGCTTGCCCATTGAATCGCGCCCAGGTGCCCGGTGACTGGCCCGTTGCGACCGCCGCCCCAGTCTCGTTGATGCCTATTCACAGCGTTAGCATCAGGGTCGTGGAGCTTCCGCTACATACGCCCTACAAGGTCGCGGGCAAGGTCTTTCGTCATTTCCAGCCCCTGATTGCACAGCTGCGCGACGATGACGGGCGCGAGGGCATCGGTGAAGCCATCATTTCCGAAGGCTACTCGCACGAGTCCTTTGCCGACGGCTGGCGGTTCCTGCGCGATGTTTCGCCGGGATTGGTCGGCCTGGACGCGGCCGCCGCGCGCAGCCACGTGGAGGAGAGCGGTCTCGCCGACTACCCTACCGCTGCCACCACTTTGCTGGCCGCATTGGACCACCTGAGCGCGAACCCACTGCTCGACATTGCCGAGAGGATCCGTGTCCCGCTGCTCGATCCAGTGCACGGACACGAGCTGGACGCCTTGCCCGATGAGCTGGAAGCATTGCTGGCGCGCGGGTTTCGCACATTGAAGGTGAAGGTGGGTTTCGATGTCGACGCCGATCTCAAGCGCGTCGAGCGCATCCAGTCGGTGCTTGCGGGGCGCGCCGAGATCCGACTCGATGCCAATCGGGGATTCACCCGGGAGCAGGGCTGTCGATTCGCCGCGGCGCTCGAACCGGCCGGGATGCAGCTCTTCGAGCAGCCTTGCGCTGCGGATGACTGGGGGGCGAACGCCGCGGTCGCGCAGGTCTCCGCCGTGCCCGTGATGATGGACGAGTCCATCTATGGCCTCGAGGACATCGACCGCGCGGCCGCAATGGACGGTGTCGGCTTCGTCAAGCTAAAGCTCAAGAAACTTGGCGACATGGCGCGGTTGAAGCACGGCCTCGAGCACATCCGTTCTAGAGGATTGATACCGGTGATGGGTGACGGCGTGGCGACGGACATCTGCTGTTGGCAGGAAGCGTGCGTCGCGCGCGTCACGCTCGACAATGCCGGCGAGATGAATGGCTTCCTGAAGCTGGTGACGCCGCTATTCGAAAACCCGCTCGTCTTCGACGCCGGCGACATCGTTCTCGAACCTGGCTATAGCCCGCGCCTGGATGCAACGCTGCTCGAGCGTGTCAGCAGCGCAACTGAGCGTTTCAGCGCCAGCCGTTGATGCGCCTCAGCGGCCGGTGCCAAGAGAGCTCGTGACGGCTCATTTGACAGCTTTGAACACCGCCGATGAGCCGTATACTTTGAGGTCAACGGATGAAAAGGCAGCGCGCAACGCGGATTCGAGCTCTACTAAACTGTCTTCGAGACTGTGAAAGACATCGCACGCATTGAGCGCCCATATCATCGCTTTCGCCTGCAGCGGGTTTGCAACGCCATGGGTTAGGACCGTGGAACCGAAATAGGTGCCCCCATCGGCGAGCAAGGCGCCAATGTGGTCAAAGGCCTTGCCTTTTTCCCTGAACGATCCGCAAACGCAATGGAGCACGTAGTTGTTTCCGATTGAATCGAACCTGGCGATTGATTCTGTAAACGGTTCGAGGATGTTGTGCTGATAGATAGTGGGCGCAAATCGAGCGAGACGGCGGGCAGATTTCCTCAGGCAAGCGGCGTTCAGATCCATTAGCGCCAGGCGTTGCGGTGGCGCCGTCAGCGTACTGGACAGCAAGCACCCGGTTCCAATGCCGATCTCGAGATGGTTCTTGCTGGTGTTGTCTCTGTAAAGCGCCAACAACCTTTCTGTTGGGCAACGCCAGATAAACGGGTTGACGAATTTGTAAAGCCCCACGTCATAGAGCGTGTGACTCATCAGGGTGAAGAAGTGTTGCCCGAAAGGAACTGATTGTC
>JBPCXK010000049.1:0-3542 GCA_051008635.1 Gammaproteobacteria bacterium | reverse complement strand
CTTGTGGGAGCCGTCTGAAGCCGCTATGGCGGAAAGAGAGTGGCGGCGCCTATCGCGGTTGATAGCCTGTTAGATGTCAGTACGCCGGATGATTATTGATCCATCCTCTTCATAGACGCCGTTTTCGATCAACTTTCGCGCCGCCGATTCTATGGTTGGTCGGTTCTCTACTACCACTCGCATGGGTCCGCCCGTGGAGACGGCAAACTTCTCCTGCAGAACTTCGAGCGAAATTCGGCACAATACCCGTCTCTTGCTTACCTGCGCCGCGATAGTCGCGACCTCGGTCATTGGGTTCCAGCACTCGAGCGCTGGAAAAGAAATATCCGTCTCGTTTGGTGTCGGGGTTCGATAGGGGGTCAGGTTCATTTCTGTTCACACCTCCTTTTTAGGGGATCGACAGGTAATCGATCCATCTCGTCTTGTTTTTTGACTTAGTTCTTGATTCGAGCAGCGATTGCACGCATAGTAGCAAGCTACAGCGCCTTAGGCGCTGCTTTTTTTGGTCGACTGCGGAGGGTCTGGCAGTCAGGCAAAGCGGCGTTAGTTGCATTTTATTCTGGTAGTTTCAGTAGCTCCCGTCCGGTTATCTTCTGCAAGTTGCCTCGTATGATTAGCAATTAATCGCTAAGTTACTAATATCTATGAGGTAGTTCTACATGCAGACGGGTACGGTTAAGTGGTTCAACGAATCAAAGGGTTACGGTTTTATCGCCCCCGCCGATGGTGGGGAAGATGTGTTCGTGCATCACTCCGCGATTTCCGGTGAGGGCTTCAAGACGCTGGCCGAGGGTCAAACTGTGACCTTCCAGGTCGAGCGAGGCCCCAAGGGGCTGCAGGCGGCTGCGGTTTCGACCGAGAGCTAAGGTTTTTTTGATAGTAGAAACAGGCGCCCCGCAGGATCTGCGGGGTGCCTTCGCGTTCGCACGTCCCGCGCAAGGGTCATAGGAGGAGACTGAAGCATGAAGAAGATGTTCGTGGGTAATCTGCCTACTGACGCCACCGAGGACAGCGTGCGAGAGCTTTTCTCCGAGTATGGCACGGTGCGATCCATCCGGTTGGCGACGGACGTCTTTACGGGCAAGTGCAGGGGATTCGGCTTCGTGGAAATGGAAGGGCATGAAGCGAAGGCGGCGATTGCTGGTCTCAACGGCAAGAACATGGGCGAAAAATCGTTGCGAGTCGGTTTCGAGAACCCGCGCAAGGGGAGATCGGGTAGGCGTCGCTAGCCGCGAAAAGTACGCCTACCCCGGCTTCAGAGAGTGTCGCACGCACAAGGGAGCGAGAAATCTCTCCTCTGCCTCTTCGTGCCTCTGCGCTTCTTCTTTAGCCACGTCACGATCGACTAAAACTCCAGACCCGCCTCGCGCGCCAGCAACTCGGTGACCGCCTCCCGGGGCGACTGGCCTTCGTAGAGAATCGCGAACACTTGTTCGTGAATCGGCATTTCCACGCCGGCTTTTTTCGCAATGTGCCGCACGACGCGCGCCGTGGTTGCGCCTTCGACGGCCTGGCCGATGCTGGCGCGTGCCGCGTCCAGTGATTCTCCGCGGCCAAGCGCGAGCCCCAAACGGCGGTTGCGTGATTGATTGTCTGTGCAGGTCAGCACCAAATCGCCGACCCCCGCCAGCCCCATGAGCGTTTCGCGCCGCGCCCCCGCCTGGTCGCCCAGGCGCAGGAGTTCGTTCAGGCCACGCGTGATCAGCGCCGCGCGCGCGTTGGCGCCGAAGCCGAGCCCGTCTGCGATGCCCGCCGCGATCGCGAGTACGTTTTTCAGCGCACCCCCGAATTCAACGCCGGTGACGTCATCGCTGGTATACACACGAAAAGTATCGCTGTGAAACCACTCCGCGACCTGCGTGGCGAACGCGGAGTCGCGCGATGCGGCGGTTACGGCGGTCGGCTGCCCGCGCGCGACCTCCAGCGCAAACGACGGACCGGACAAAACCGCCCGGCGCACATCACCGAGCTCTTCGGTCACCAACTCCTCCAGGAGCTTGCCTGTACCGACTTCGATGCCTTTGGTTGCCCATACGATGTCGGCGAGCTGCGGCATTTCACCGGCAATGCGCTGCAGCGTGGTGCGGAAGGCCTCGCTGGGGACGGCAATCAGCGCGGCTGTCGTCGCATCACCGATGTCACGCAGGTCTCGGTACACAGCCAGCGCATCGGGCAACGTCACATCGGGAAGGTAGCGCGCATTAGTGCGCGTGGCGGCCATGGCATCCAACGCGACTGCGTCGCGACCCCAAAGCGAGACGGGATGACCGTTGCGGGCAAGCTGGATCGCCAGCGCGGTGCCCCAGGAACCGGCGCCTATCACGGCCAGGGGTTGTTTCCTCACGGACGGTCGAGGTCAGTGTGTGGCCGCCGGCGGCACGGGCTCCTCAGCCGCTTCCTGCTGTTTTTGTTGTTGCTGCAAGTGTTGCGCGTACAAGGCGTCGAAATTGATCGGCGCCAGCAGCATCTGTGGAAACCCACCCTTGGAGACCAGATCGGACACGGCCTCGCGTGCGAAAGGGAACAGTTGGTTGGGACAAAAAGAGCCGAGGATCTGCGCCATCTGCTCGTTGTGAAACCCCTTGAACGCGAACACGCCAGCCTGCTTTACTTCGACCAGAAAGGCGGTCTTTTTCTCGCACTTGGTCGTTACGGTGATCGACAGCACCACCTCGTGCACGCCTTCCTGAATCTGTTGTGCCGCCGTGGAAATCTGCACGTTCGTCTCCGGCTTCCATTGCTGAGAGAACGTACCGGGGGAGTTGGGCGCCTCAAAGGAGACATCCTTGAGATAAATCTTTTGGATCTCCAGCTGCTGCGGCTGGGGATCGGACTTTGCGCCCGCTTCGGTTTCACTCATATACGGCTCCTGAAGCCCTTATTGGTATTCGTCGCGGTCACTCCGGCAGGCCCAACAAAACATCGAGCTCGCCTTCGCCGTCAAGCTCGACCAGATCCGTATAACCGCCGACATGCCGCTCGCCGATGAATATCTGCGGCACGCGGTGGCTGCCACCGCTGCGTTGTTCCATCTCTACGCGCAGCTGCGGATCATGATCGATCCGCCGATCCTCGAACTCCACGCCTTTGCGATCCAGCAACCGGCGCGCGAGCATGCAGTAGCCACAAAGCGCGGTGCCGTAGACAACAGGTTTTTCCATCACCGAGCTCACTTGTGCGCGACCGGAAGATTGGCCGTCAGCCAGCCCTGAAAACCACCCTTCATGTTGTAGACCTTTTGAAAATCGTTCTTGCGCAACATCACGCAGGCATCCGGGGAGCGCGTGCCTACGCGGCAATAGGCTACGATCGCCTTGTCCTTGTGCTTGCTGAGTTCACTGACGCGCGTCTTCAGCGAGGTGAGGGGAATATGCTTCGCGCCCCTGATTTTGCCGTCCTTGAACTCGCCGCCGTCGCGCACATCCAGCACCAACGCATCCTCGCGGTTGATGAGCTGCACGGCCTCGGCAGGCGTGACGTCGGCATAGCCGCGGTTGAGACGCTTGAGCTCGGTCCAGATGATCAGGCCAACGATGACCACG
>JBPCXK010000048.1:0-6928 GCA_051008635.1 Gammaproteobacteria bacterium | reverse complement strand
TGTCCTCGACCTTTTGCTGGTAAGGCGTGACGTCACGCTCGCCGATGCCATAAAAATTGGCCCGGCGCACGTCGAGCGGGTCCTTGTCGAGATAACGGGCGATCTCGTCCACCACGTACTCTATGGCAAACATGCCCTGCGGCCCGCCGAAGCCACGGAACGCGGTGTTCGACACCGTGTGCGTCTTGCACCGGTGCGATACGATGCTGACGTTCTCCAGGTAATACGCGTTGTCGCTGTGAAACATGGTGCGATCGTTGATAGCGCCGGAGAGGTCTGCAGACATGCCACAGCGCGAGGCGTAAGTGAGCTCGACTCCCTGGATGACACCCAGGTCGTCAAAACCCACATCGTAGTCGATCACGAAGTCGTGGCGCTTGCCCGTCATGATCATGTCGTCGTCGCGGTCCAGCCTGAGCTTGACCGGGCGCCCGGTTTTCTGCGCCAGCAACGCCGCGACGCAGGCAATCAGCGCCGGTTGGCTTTCCTTGCCACCGAAGGCGCCGCCCATGCGGCGGCATTCGACCACGACGTCTTTCGACTGCCTGCCGACGGCTTCGGCCACCAGGTGCTGCACTTCGCCGGGGTGCTGGGTCGAGCTGTAGACCAGCATGTCACCGTCTTCTTTCGGTACCGCGAGTGCGATGTGCCCTTCGAGATAGAACTGATCCTGACCGCCGAGAGTGATTCTGCCTTTTAACCGGCGCGGCGCTTTGGCAAGCGCCTCCTTGCTGTCGCCGCGCTTGATGGTATGCGTTGGCAACACGAACGATTCCGCCTTGACCGCGGTATCCGCGTCCAGAATCGAATCCAGGTCCTGGTATTCGACGATCGCGCGCCTGGCCGCCCGCCGCGCCTGCTCTACGGTCCGGGCGGCCACGGCGAAGATAGACTGGCCCGCGTACTGCACTTCGTCGGACGCGAAGACGGGGTCGTCCGCCACCACGGGGCCGAAGTTGTTTTTGCCGGGCACGTCTTCGGCCGTCATCACCGCAAGCACACCGGGCATGGCCAAAACGGGCGTGAGGTCAAGCCTGGTGAGGCGCGCGTGCGCGCGGCTACTCATCCCTATGGCCGCGTGCAACATGTCGCGCGGCTCGGGAATATCGTCGGTATAGACGGCTGCGCCGCTGACATGCAGGTGGGCGCTGTCATGCGGCAACGATGTACCGACGGCCCCTTTGACCGTGTGAGCGGATACCACCTTATCTTCCATAGTTGTAGACGCGCGTTTGCCCTACGTAGCCCGAGGTCTCCAGATAGAACCTGTAGAGCAGGTTTCTGGCAACCACGCGGCGGTAATCGGCGCTCGCACGCATGTCGCTGATCGGGGTGTAGTCGCGATCCAGCGCCGCCATAGCCGCCTGCACAGATGCGTCGTTCCATTCGCGGCCGCGCAGGGTCTGCTCGCCCGCTGTTGCGCGCTTGGGAACTGCCGCGACTCCGCCATAGGCGATGCGTATCTGTGACACCCTGCCGCCGTCCAGGCACAGCTGATAAGCGCCACATACCGCGGAGATATCCTGGTCGAAGCGCTTGGAGATCTTGTAGCTGCGGACTTCAGCGCCAGGCGTGGGCAATGGAATGCGGATCGACTCCAGCACCTCGCCGCTTTGTCGGGCAGTCTTCTGATAATCAAGATAGAACTCATCCAGCGGTAGCTCGCGAGTCTTTTTGCCCTTACGCAGCACCAGATTCGTGCCCAGGGTCATCAAAGCGGGCATGGAATCGCCGATGGGCGAACCGTTCGCAATGTTACCGCCGAGCGTGCCGGCGTTGCGGATCGGAGGCGAGGCGAAACGCACGAACAGCTCTTCGAGCTCAGGATAGTGCGCGATGATAACGGGCATCGCGTCGCTCAGGCTTACGGCTGCGCCGACCTCAATATGGCTGTCGGTGACCTCCAGGCGCTTCAGCTCCCGGACATCGCCGACGTAAATGATCGTGTCCAGCTCGCGATGCTGTTTGGTCACCCACAAGCCGACGTCCGTGCCGCCGGCAAGGATATGCGCATCCGGGTAACGGCCCGCCACATCCGCGAGCTCATCGAGGGTGCGCGGCGCGAAATATTGTCTGCCGTTACTGCGCAGCACCAGCGTATCGCGCCGTTGCAAAGAGCGCAGCAGATCAATGGTCTCGCGTTCGCCGGCGGCCGGTCCGCGGTCACCGGCAGCAGCAAAAGAGCGATTCATCCAGCTTTGATCGACTGTGTCGATCTCGCGCTCGTATTCATACATCTTATCCGCCGCGCTCACGATAGGCCGGTAGCCGGTGCAGCGACAGAGATTGCCTGCCAGGGCATCGTCGACGTCGCGGCGACTCGGACGCCGTCTCGATTTGTACAGCGCGAACATCGACATCACGAAGCCGGGTGTGCAGAATCCGCACTGCGAGCCGTGGCAATCGACCATGGCTCGCTGCACCGGATGCAGACTGCCGTCGGGGTTCTGCAGGCTTTCCACGGTGATCAGCTGCTTGCCGTCCAGGGTGGGCACGAACTGGATGCAGGAGTTGACGGCGCGAAAGCGCAGCCGGTCACCGCTGTCGCCCGGCTCTGCGATCACCACGGTGCAGGCGCCGCAGTCGCCTTCGGCACAACCTTCCTTGGAGCCTGTGCGGCGCAGATCTTCACGCAGGTACTGCAGCACGGTGCGCGTGGGATCGGCATCCCGAAGCGTGACCACCTCGCCGTCGAGTACGAAGCGGACAGCGTCGTTGGTATCGGCGGCTGGCGACATGACTGCTCTTCAACTCCCGCGGTAGGTGGAATAGCTCCACGGAGAGACAAGGAGTGGGACATGGTAATGCTGATCGGCGGCCATCGTGAAGCGGATGGCGATTCGATCGAGAAATGGGGGATCGGCAACCGGCACGTGTGCAGCGGCGAAATATGCGCCGACATTGAAAACAATCTCCCAGGTGCCCGTTTCGAACGCGTCGCCTTCGAGCAGCGGCTCATCCGTGCGCCCGTCCGCGTTAGTGACGAGTGTCTTCACATGACGCAGGTCGGAGCCTACTGCGTACAATTCTATCCTGACCCCGGCCCCCGGCCTGCCCTGAGCAGTATCGAGAATATGTGTCGTCAAGCGTCCCATTATCAACAGCCGATGCTACTTTTTGCGCATCTGTCCCGATCCGACGCAGCAGAACAAGCCAACAGAGGCAATCCAAACGTCACCATAAGAGCATCAAATATTGCTCTGCCGATGCCTAAATGGCAACACCAGGAGTCTATACCGAGCGGAGTCGTTCAGGCGGCGGCGAGAAAGCAACGGCTCCGAGCCCAGCTTGTTATCATTGCAAGCAAGCAACAACAATCCATTCCCGAATGCTGAACTTTAGCAATGTCACCCTGCGCCGCGGCGCGCGGCTGCTCTTCGAGCAGATGACGCTCACCGTCTACGAACGGCAGAAAGTCGGCGTCACGGGCGCCAACGGCAGCGGCAAATCGAGTCTGTTCTCATTGTTACTCGGCGAACTGCAGGCTGATACCGGTGATGTCAGCGTTCCGCCCGGGCTTACCCTTGCACACGTGCGTCAGGAGAATCCGGTCGGCGCAACAGCGGCGATCGACTACGCGCTCGATGGTGACGAGGAGCTCAGGGAAGTCGAAGCGGCACTGGCCGCGGAAAACACAGACGGCAAACACATCGCGCAGCTGCATGGCCGTCTGGAGGAAATTGGCGGATACAGCGCTCGCAGCCGGGCGGCCCGGCTGCTGGACGGCTTGGGATTCTCCGCCGCCCGCATGGAAATGCCGGTCGACGCGCTTTCCGGCGGCTGGCGCATGCGGCTGAATCTGGCGCAGGCGCTCATGTGCCGCTCGGACCTGCTGCTACTGGACGAACCCACCAACCATCTCGACATCGATGCAGTGGTCTGGCTGCAGGAGTGGCTGAACAACTACCAGGGAACGCTGTTGCTGATCTCCCACGACCGGGATTTGCTGGATCAGATTTGCACCCATACCCTGCATATCGAACGCCAGCGCGTCGAGTACGGCGCCGGAAATTATTCCGTGTTCGAAAGGCGCCGCGCCGCCAGGCTCGCCGGGCAGCAGGCCGCACACCAGAAACAGCAAACCGAGATCGCGCATATGCGCGCATTTGTGGAGCGGTTTCGCTACAAGGCCAGTAAGGCGCGACAGGCACAAAGCCGTCTGAAAGCGCTGGAACGGATGGAACAGATCGCATCCGCGCATGTGGATTCCCCGTTTTGTTTCAGCTTCCGAAGTCCGGACAAGCTGCAATCGCCGCTGCTGCGGCTCGAACACGCGCAAGCGGGCTACGACAACACCGCCGTGCTGACGGACTTGAACGTCAGCCTGCAGCCCGGCGACCGGATCGCGCTGCTGGGCCGCAACGGCGCCGGCAAGTCGACGCTGGTCAAACTGCTGGCACTGGAACTGTCGCTGATGCAAGGGCAACGCCTGACCGCAAAAGAGCTCAACACCGGATATTTCGCGCAGCACCAGATCGAACAGCTGAATCCGCAGCAATGCGCCCTGTGGCATCTGCGCCGGCTCGACGACAAAGCGGCTGAGAAAGATCTGCGTGCCCACCTCGGCGGATTTGGATTCCAGGGCGACAGGGTCTTGCAGACCAGCGGGACATTCTCGGGCGGCGAGAAGGCGCGGCTTGTGCTCGCGTTGATCGTGTATCAGCGCCCGAGTCTGCTGTTACTCGACGAACCCACCAACCATCTGGACATGAACATGCGCCACGCACTGGCGGTTGCTCTGCAGGACTTCGCAGGCGCGGTGGTGCTGGTCACCCATGACCGTCATCTGCTGCGCCTCGTGACCAACGAGCTGTGGCTGGTCGCCAACGGTACCGCAACGAAGTTCACCGGCGATCTCGACGACTACGCCCGCTGGCTCATGGAACGTGTGGAAACGACACATTCGGCGGAAGACGAATTGCCACAGAGCGCCACACCAACCGCCAGGCGGCGCCGGCAGCAGAACGCCGAATCACGACGCCGGCTGCAACCGCTGCGTAACAACGTCGCGCAGCTCGACCGACAGTTGCAGAAGCTGTACAACGAAAAAGCCAGGCTGCATGAGCGACTATCAGACGCCAATCTGTATGACCCCGAAAGCAAGGGCGAGCTCAACGCGCTGCTGCAAGACAAGGGAAAAGTGGAACGCAAGCTCGGCAGCATCGAAGAGCGCTGGTTGGCTGCCCGCGCACAAATCGAGCAGGACGAGGCCGCTGAATTGTAGGGGAGCTTGTTTGTTTGCCCTCGCGCTTCTACATCGGTGGGTCGAGCGCAGCGATACCCACCATCAACAAGCTTCTCATCTTCTTACCCACCGATTTCGGCGCCACCGCTCCACACATCGGCCAATTGCACGCGGCGCTGCTGCCACACGCGCCGGCCATTGCGGTCATTTCAGCCATGTGCGCGGCGCAACGACTGGTGAGGCGAGTTGATTTCTGGTTGTATCTCTACGAGTTTGTGAAAGTATTTGTCCGCGCGCTCGTCAAGGGGTGGCGCAGACGTCCAACAGCACTTGTCATCCCCGCGAAGCCTGTCCTCGACTCCGATCGGGGGGCAGGGATCCGTCTTTTGGCATTGTACTGATAAGCGATTTTTAGCCGCTAAAGAGTAAGGGCGGCAGCACCCCACAACACTAGGCACAAGCAGGGAATCGCTTTGGAGTGAGCTACGCAACAGTCAGTCGAGCGGTTAAAGCTAATGGCGTGTGAAACGTAAGGCCTGACCCCGAGTCAGCGGACAATGCGGTACAAACATTAAATTCAGTACTTTATTTTCCGCATGCTCCACAGGGGTGGGTCGGACTCTTTTGACGTTCCATTAACCGGAATCAAGGAGTCTAACCTCTTGATTTAGTTACAGATGTCAGATAACACCTCACCCTCCATCCGAAAACAACACCAGCATAGCAATTCGCCTTCCTCACGTAAGTATCCTTTAAGTCTACATCCGCTCCATGTCCAACAAGAAATTTTACCATGCGAAGACTGTTTCTTTGCGCGGCAATCATTAAGGATGTCTTCTCATTATCTAGCGCTGTCCTGGAGTTTATGTCCGCGCAGTTGTTTAACAACAACTCGACAACGTCGTAGCGATTACGAAAAACCGCTTCATGTAGCGGCTTCCATCCATTATAACCAGCAATTTCAAGATCAAAGCCTGAATCTATTAACAACTTAATTTTTGCTAAGTTCCCGCTTGCCTTGTTGTTGACAAGCATATGCATCGCCGTTGCACCTTCATCGTCCAATAGATTAACGTCAGCTCCCATTTCCACTAATCTCTTTATCACTGAAATGTCAGAAAGCGCTACTATTTCTATTAGTATATTCGTCCCGAACTCATCCTTGTACTTCACTAGGCCGGGATTGGCGACAATTAAATTGAAGAACGACTCAATATCACCCTTCTGTGCAAACCTTACGGCTCGATCATATAAATCCCTCATAGTTTCAGAACTAAAAACAACATCTTAGTTTGTTGTTACAATTTCGAATTCTGTTTTTCGTCCTCTTAATGCGTTCTTTGGGTATCAATGGGGTCAGACTCGATTGATTCTGTTTTTTCGTTGAAAAGCCTCCGACTTGCGGTCGCCGCCGCGAGCGCGTGGGCTGGTACGCCTGCCCAGGAGTTTTTCCACCCTGGCCCTGAAACGATCGTCACCCAACACCCAGGCCTTGTTTGTGGCTTCCCTGATCTCGCACAACGCCCGCTCACCCAACCTTGAGCGGAACAACGACCGGTAAGCACTGCGGCGTTTGGGGCCGCTTCGACCCAGGCCAGTGTAGAGATCATGTGGCGTCACCAGATCATCCGTTTCTCCGAGCGCGTTGAAACGGTAACTCGACCACGGATAGTCACCCGGATGAGAGACCAACCCCGCTCGCACTGGATTGAGCTCAACATAGCGGTAACATGTCAGCAGGTA
>JBPCXK010000047.1:0-3321 GCA_051008635.1 Gammaproteobacteria bacterium | reverse complement strand
GGCCGGGAAGCCACCACGATTCATCGGTTGCTGCGTGGTGGCCCGGGCGCGCGCAAATTCGCTTTCCACGAAGGGGCGCCATTGGCCGTCGATACCATCAAACTCGACGAGATGTCGATGGTCGACATTGAATTGACGAATGCCCTACTCCAAGCCACGCCTGACGATGCCGCATTGATCATTGTCGGCGATTCGGACCAGCTGCCCAGCGTGGGCCCGGGCAAAGTGCTGATGGATATCATCAATTCCGGTGTTATTCCCGTCGTTCGACTGACGGAAATTCACCGGCAAGCCAGGAACAGCAGCATTATTATCAATGCGCACCGAGTCAACAATTCGCTCTTACCC
Source organism: Gammaproteobacteria bacterium (assembly GCA_051008635.1). Classification (GTDB taxonomy): domain Bacteria; phylum Pseudomonadota; class Gammaproteobacteria; order JBPCXK01; family JBPCXK01; genus JBPCXK01. Next base: position 2,973 of record JBPCXK010000047.1, on the reverse strand, counting down.
GTTACCACCAATGCCGACGATGAAGACTTCCACTACATCGTTGAGAACGACGCCACATGTATTGGCGATCGCCTCGAACGTCTGGTGTGTGAAGAATTACCGTCACGGTACGGCTTTAATCCGCGCAACGACATTCAGGTGTTATCACCGATGCGCAAGGGTGATCTGGGGACCAACGCGCTGAATCGACGTCTACAAGACCGATTAAATCCTTCCGGGGGGATACATTTGCGAATCGGTGACATGCGATTGTCCGCGGGTGACCGCGTCGTCCAGGTGGTCAACAATTACGATAAGGCCGTGTTCAATGGTGACAACGGAGTGGTGACCGAGATCAACAAGGAGGACAAAACGCTAACGGCCGTCATGGAAGGCAAAGAAGTCGAATACGCCTTCGACGATGCCCACGAATTGATGCTTGCCTACGCACTCACCGTCCACAAGGCACAGGGCTCCGAATATACGGCGGTCGTGATGCCCATTACCCAGGAACATTACATCTTGCTCAGCAAACGCTTGCTGTACACCGGCATCACCCGCGGCAAGCAACTCGTCGTATTGGTCGGCCAAGAAAAATCACTGACCATTGCGGTCAACAGTACCCGAGGTGAGCAACGGATCACCGGTCTCGAACACCGTTTACGGGAATCAATAAGGCAGTCATGACTCCTGGCATACTACCTCCATTGACGACGGCGCTGGCCACCTGCCTCGCTATTGTAACGACGCGGGGTTCACCGGAAGACTTGCCCTACTCCCGTGGATTGTTCCACATCAGTGTCGCTACGGCGATCCTGGTCGGTCTGCTGAATCGATGGATTCTGCCCGACGTGACGGTCGCACACGCAGTGATCAACACCGCCGGCGAGTACGCCATCTTGCTCTACGGTTTACACTTGCTGTTGGGTATTAGGGAAATGCTTGCGCGCTTCGTCAAAGTTGCAACGGCTATCTTGCTGATCTCCACCATGGGCGGGGCGACGCTGTTTCTCTTGCGTTGGTTCGGTTCCCCAGTGACTTCGATCATAGTCGCCACTGTCTTTATCGCGCAATTGTCCGGTGCGCTGACGTGTCTACGCCGCGGAATGGACGTACACTGGTTGATCGCTGGTTTTTATCTCTTCGCCTATCTATGGATCGCAATGTTGTTCTTTCGTATGACAGCATCCATGATGGACGGGCCGACAGCCGGCGGCGGAGCCCGCTACGCCTTCGGCGTGGTCTGATCATGCATTCGAGGAGTGGGCCTGCTGGGGCGACGACGGTCACGGGCTTTTTCGCGAGCATGTCGTATACTGAACGCTTAGGAGGTGGTCACCATGATCAAAGACGACAAGAATCGGGTCCGTTTGACGAGAGACGAACTCAACACCTTACGAACGGCAAATGCCAGGAACGGTAACGTCGTCAATGATGTGTCGACAACCGACGAGCTGATGTCGGCGGCCATTGGCGCGCAACGACCCAGTATTCAAAGTGACTTACTGGAGTTCCTGGAAACCGGTTCCTCGCCGCTCACCCGGCGCTAAACGCTCGCATCACATTCAGCAGTGCGTGCTTGCGCGCGACTCTTTAACGGGTAACTTCATGCCTTTCTGTACGTAGGCCTTCAAGGTTTCAGGCAGACGGGGAATGTCCGTCTCCGCCGTGGATGCACCGGTTTGAGCATCGCGCAATTTGATCAACGCGATATACGTCTTACGAAATGTGCTGTGCACGAGCGAACGACGCACGACTTTTTCGCCGGCGTGTCTGGGGTTCGCCGTTAGGAACCACCCCCACTTATCATAAGACAACGTGATCTTCGCCGGGTTGTTGTTAAACACCTCTACCGCCTGGGCCAGTCGGTATCCGGCCGTGTCATGGTTGATGAGGTAGTCGGTGAGCATCAACGGCAACGGCGGTAAGGTGTTGGCACTCAGCTCGATCGGTATTTCGAACAGCTCATTGTGTGCTTTTACCGCTAACATGAGCGCATTGTCGAACCCGTAACGCTGCACCGAAAAACTGGCATGGTTACGTTTCGGTTGCGTCGATTCAAACACTACCCAATGGTAGCCGCAACGATCGTGAGGCGTGTAGTAATGAAGCTGGATGGTTGGGTTCTGCAGTTGTTCATTGAACAAGCGCACTTCAGACTGTTGACGTTTCGCACCCACAAAGCGCTGGTCGCGTAGGTACCGCGATAACTCCGGCGGACATGGAGGGACAGTCAACGCCGGCGGTTGAATCTTGCGGGCGGCGGCCCACGCCTTAACCGCTCTATCGAATGCGTTTTTGTATCCATAGGTGCGTATGCAAAACGATTGTGTGCCAAGTTTCGTGCCTCGCGGTATGGTGATTTGCCAGAAGTAATGGCCGGACGACCAGCGACGCAGCTTCAACCAACGTAATCCGACGTGCTGATTCAGCTTGAGATACCACGCTGGGCCGCTTTCACTTGTGCGTGCGGCCGGGGGCGTTTGACTCATCACCGCTGCTTCGAGGTCCGGTGGTAGCTCGGGAAGGTTAATCTTGGGTGGCCTCTCCGGCGCGTAGAGCTTGGCGAGCGCTTCCTGAAAGGTGTCTCGGTAGTGCCGGCCCGCGAAGACCAGACGGGTGCCGCTGCTTCGGTCTACCCACCAGTGGCGATTTCGACCGGCGCGAATGGCGATACCACAGGACCTTAGCTGTGTGTTGAAGCGCATCAGCGCTTGGCGCCCAACGCCGTCTCCTCCAGCAGCATGTAGCTGTAGCTCTGCAGGTGCCTGCGGCGTCGAGAGTTGTGCGCCTGGCGGAACGAGCCCTGCAGCCCGCGCTGCTAATTGGAAAGCCCGTTCGTACCCATGTCGCAAGATGCTAAAGGATTTCTTTTTCCGGGGGTATCGGGTGACCCAGTAATATGATGTGCCTGAACGCGACAAGCGAATTTCATTCCACGCCAACTGTTGATTAAAGCGATGCAGCCAGCGCTGGCCACTGCCCTTTTTGAGA
>JBPCXK010000046.1:0-2758 GCA_051008635.1 Gammaproteobacteria bacterium | reverse complement strand
TTGTAAAACGCGCGCAATTCGCCGTCGTCGCCGCGCACGATGGCGATACTGCGGCCGAGTACGTCAGCAACGTAGTAGGCGCCCGGCTCGCGCACTTTCTCCAGATGACACACCCATTGCCAGCTACGGTAGAAAATAGCGTTTCTCTCGATGTCCAGAAACTGCGGCTCGGTATAGCAGCGCGCGTTCAGTGACAATGAGCGCGCCACATCGTCCGGGTAATAACCCGTCAGGATCTGCTGGAATTGCGATTCGGTAAGCATCACGACATATCCTCTTCCACCGTCAATCTGCCCGCCCGGGGCACGGCAATGGTAATCGAGTTTCCAGCCATTCAGATCTCAATATGAGATAATTATCGACATGAACCAGACAATTATCGCCACATGGGCATTGAACCCGATAGGACGATGACGACAGCACACGCCGGCAAGGCCGCTCACCAGACCGCGATTGTCCTGTTGCAGTCGTTCAATGCCCATGCGACAGGGGCGTTTATCGACCCGCTGCGCGCTGCCAACTACCTGGACGCGAAACACCTGTTCAGTTGGCAATTCTTTTCGCTCGACGGCGGCCCCGTCAGCGCCAGCAACGGCATGGTCATCGAAACGCTGGCACTGGATGGACTGGAACAAATCCCGGGCCTGACCGTCGTATCGTCCAGTTGGACGCCGGAGGCCCACCAACACAAAATATTGTTGCATATGCTGAAGGCACACGCGCGAAGCAACGTCACGCTGTGTGGCCTCGACACGGGCGCATTCGTACTGGGATTCGCCGGGCTACTCAACGGTTACCGCGTCACTGTGCACTATGAACACATCGATGCGTTTCAGGAACTGTTTCCCGGAGTCGAAGTCACCGAGGAGCTGTTTGTGATCGATCGCAACGTGATCACATGCTGTGGCGGCAGTGCATCGATTGATCTTGCCTTGCACCTGATCCAGATACACTACGGAATCGACCTCGCCAACGCTGCTGCAAGGTATATATTTCATGACCGCAAGCGCTGCGGCACCGAAGGACAGAACGCCCCGCTACACGAGCCGGTGGGATACACGGTGAGCCCAAAGCTGCGCCAGGCCATCGTGCTGATGGAGCGCAACTTGGAATTGGCCTTGCCGATCCCTGAAATAGCTTCTTCGGTGAATCTTTCGCAGCGACAACTTGAACGCTTGTTCCGCCACACTACCGGGCAATCGGCAGCTCGCTACTACCTGGACATCAGGCTGGATAGAGCGCGTGGACTCATCACGCAAACCGACATGCGCGTCGTTCAGGTCGCAGTGGCTTGTGGGTTCGTTTCAGCAGTACATTTCTCAAAAGCGTACAAGCGCAAGTTCGGTCTTACGCCGCGGCAGGATCGCGTCGCCGGGCGAGTGCCATTCGAATTTCGTGCTTTCCCGATGCACGCTGCAAAAGCAACGACTAGCGATATTCTCAAATAAACGCTACAGCCCTGCGAAAAGGTAGTTGGTCCCGTGACGGGAGATCACTATGCGTATCATGACATTGCCGTGTGACGGGATCGGTCCTGAAATCATGGCAGCGACCCTCGAAGTCGTCAAAGCCGCGAGCAAGAAGTTCGATCTTGGCCTTTCGTTTCACGAAGAGGAATCTGGTTTCGAGAGCCTGAAGAAGCACGGCATCACCCTGCGCGAAGAGGTTCTAGACCGCGCGCGCAGCGAGTTCGATGGGATCATCCTCGGCACTCAGTCGCATATGGATTACCCTTCCGTGGCCGACGGGGGGCGAAACGTATCGGCCGGCTTCCGGATTGGGCTCGATCTTTACGCGAATGTACGCCCTGCCCGGTCGCGGTCGTTTCTGCCATCGAAAGCACCGGGCATGGACCTCGTGATCATGCGCGAGGCGACGGAAGGATTTTACCCGGACCGCGACATGTTCCAGAGCGTCGGCGAGATGATGCCCGATCCGGACATGGCCCTTTCGGTGCGAAAGATTACCCGCCATGGGTCGGAACGGATCTGCCGCGAGGCCTTTAAGCTTGCGACGCAGCGTCGCAGACAAGTGTCCGCCGTTCACAAGGCGAACTCCTTTCTGATGACCGACGGTCTTTTCCTCGAATGCTTCCACAACGTTGCCAAGGACTTCCCCGAAGTGAAAACCGAGACAGTTATCGTCGATGCGATGGCCGCGCACCTGGTCCGCCATCCCGAGAACTACGATGTCGTCGTCGCCACGAATTTCTACGGCGACATCCTGTCGGACCTCGCCTCCGAACTCTCCGGCTCGCTTGGCCTTGCCGGGTCGATCAACGCAAACGCTGAAACTGGCCGTTGCTGCGCACAGGCGCAGCACGGCTCGGCGCCCGACATCGCTGGTCGGAATGTTGCCAACCCGACCTCACTGATCCTCTCCGCGGCGATGATGTTGAGCTGGCTCGGCGAACAGCGCGATATCGGAAAGCTCATGGATGTCGGTAACGTCATTGCCACCGCCGTCGACGACGTCTTAGACGATCCGGCCAAGCGGACCCGCGACCTTGGCGGCTCGGTAAACACCGACGACTTTGGAACGCTCGTTGCCGATGCCATCGAAGCCTCATAGGGCATCCTTTAGGCGACACATCGGACCTCCTACGCCACACAACGACTGCGCCTTCCACGCGTGCAGCAAAGATTAAGATGACAGCTCCCGTTCGGATCTCACTGATTCACGCGACCCGGCTTGCAATCGGCCCGATCGACGCCGCGTTCCGCGACCACTGGCCTGAAGTCGAGACCGTGTCGCTTCT
>JBPCXK010000045.1:0-5449 GCA_051008635.1 Gammaproteobacteria bacterium | reverse complement strand
AATTCAGCCCATCGCTCGCCACCACCAGATCAAAACGCTCGGCATAAGAACCGACATCATCAATCCCAGTCTCGAACCGAAGCTCGATGCCAAGCGCTCGTGCCCGTTCCTGCAGCAGCAATAACAGCTGCTTTCGCCCGATCCCACAAAAGCCATGGCCTGACGAGACCGTCTTCGTGCCGCGATAGTGAACCGCGATATCGTCCCAATAGGCAAAATGCGCCTTGATCGCAGCAGCACTAATCGGATCGTTCTGTTCCAGATTGTCAAGAGTCTCATCCGAGAGAACCACGCCCCAGCCGAAGGTATCGTCCGATCGATTGCGTTCGATCACCACAACGTCGTGAGACGGATCACGCAATTTCATCGAAATCGCGAAATAAAGCCCCGCTGGACCACCACCGACGCAAAGGATGTTCATGGCTTTAATACTAATGAATTGGCTATTCAATCCGTTTATATACGAAATGTTTATATATAAACTTCTTAAAGTCAACCCTCTGGCGCCCTTAAAGATCAACCAGTTGTGTTGTTCACTGGTTGAATCACTTCACGCCGATGGCGATGGCGATGATGGACGATCTGAATTAATCAACTGCTTAGATTCTCTCTGCATGGAATGTAAGGGATTCCCTGATTGAAGTGAGCGATGGCTCACGATACGTTTCCTCCGTGCCAAGCAATAAGCGTTGAGTCTCGGCGAGCAAGCCACTCAACGATAGAACAATAAACGCGAAGAGGAGGGGGAGTTATGTGCCTCGAACGGCATCGTCCAAGCGTCACGCAAGTCTCGTGTGAACGTGCATCTCGTCAACTGCCGGTCTGGCCTTTCTTCCATTCACGCAAATTGACAACAGTGCTCGCAACCATTGGTGCGGGTTTAGCCCTGTGGTTGGTCGCCGCACTCGGTGCGCGTGTTGTCCTCGCCGACCCGTTCGGTTTCTCACCCAGTTCGTTTCAAGTGGCCGCCGACGGCCAGGCGAACTACAGCATTCCCATTCAGGCCCCGAGCGGCATCGGCGGCATCCAACCGCAACTGGCGCTTGTGTACGACTCGAGTTCGGACAACGATTTAGCCGGTGTCGGCTGGTCCTTGACCGGTCTCTCGTCCATCGAACGTTGTGGCAAAACCATCGCCACCGACGGCGACACCGGCGGTGTCACCCACAGCGCCGAAGACCGCTTTTGCTTGGACGGGCTTCGCCTGATTGCCACCAAGGCGGGCCGCTACGGCAGCCCGAACATGCTCTATCGCACCGAGATCGAAACCTTCACCAAAGTGAGGAGTCGAGGCTCGGTGCCCAACGCCAACGGCGGGCCGCCGATGCCGGCGTGGTTCGAAGTGCGCGCCAACGACGGTCTGATCATGACCTTTGGTTCCGACGATCCGAATGATCGCTCGCGTGTGACCTTACCGGGCACGACCAGCATCCAGAAGTGGATGCTTCGCACCCTGCGCGATCGCTTCGGCAACACCATGACCGTGCACTACCACCAGCGCAATTGGTCGCGGACCGAAGACTATGTGCCGCGCCTCATCGAGTACACGTCCAATCCCAGTCAGGGCACGGCCGCCTTTGCACGGGTCGAGTTTGTGTATGAGCGAAAGCCGAACGGTTACGACAACGTTCGACGCATGGTGTCGGGTGGCGCTTTTAGAAACTTTCATCGCCTAACGGCAATCCGCACCTTCGATAAGAACACCTTGGTACGTGATTACCGCCTGAGCTACGACAACAACGGTATCGGCAACAGCGATGCCACCGCCGGGCAGTCGCGGCTCATCGCGCTTCAAGAGTGCGGTGGCGACGGCACCTGTTTGCCCAAGAGCCGCTTTAGTTGGAGCGGTGCGGCCCCGAACTGGGCGGGCAGTGGCGGCTTCGGTGGCTTGGCGCCGGCCCAAGGCCATGCCGATACCGATAAATCACCGTTTGCCAGTGGCGACTTCAACGGCGATGGCCGTACCGACATTGCCCGGGTCGAGGCCAATGCCGTTGCCGTTCGGGTGTCCACCGGCACGGGCTTTGCCAATTATCCGAACAACCTACCGGACTTCGGCAAGAACAGTGCGCCGAGTGGCGACGAGTATCCCCTCATCACGGGCGACTTCGACGGTGACGGGCGTACTGACCTCGGCCGGGTTTACGGCAATGAAGTGCGTTTTTGGCGTGCCACCGGAACAGGCTGGGAACGCCTGGCCTCGCTCACCGGCGGCGTCGCCCGCCGCTATGGTTTGGATCGCGCCTATGTCTATCCGATCGTAACCGGTGACTTCGATGCCGATGGGCGCACGGATGTGGCGCGTGTGACCCAGACCGGGGTGGACACCTGGCTCTTCCGCGGCGATCGCTGGGTCAGTTACCCGTTTCTGAGCGACTTCGGCCAAAGCCGTGGCTATCCGCATACGGGTCAATTTCCGATTTTCAGCGGTGACTTCAACGGCGACGGTCGCACCGACATCGCACGCGTCGGCAGTGACTCGGTCAAGGCGTACATCGCCACCGCGCAGGGTTTTGTCTCTTACCCGAGCGGCGCCCTCAATCAGTTCGCGCGCAGCAACGGCCACCCCAACAGCAATCGCTATCCCCTGGTGACCGGTGATTTCAATGCCGATGGGCTCACCGATGTGGCGCGGGTCAACGGTGGCGGTGTGAGTGTGGTGCTGTCCACCGGCCACGGCTGGATCGAACACAGGGATCTCCCGGACTTCGGCTTTCACCGACGCCACTATCCCGACAGTGTTCGCCATCCGCTGGTGGTGGCGGACTTCAACGGCGACGGCCGCGATGATCTCGGCCGTGTGCACGCCGATGGGCTGCGGATATATACCTCCACCGGCTTCGGTTGGTTCGGTGTCGCCCCCCTCGGTGGCGTAGGCACAAATTCAGGCTTCTCCAACACCGGCAAACACCCGTTGGTGGTAGCGGATTTTAGCGGCGACGGTATCTCGGACTTCGCGCGCTTCAACCAAGGGGGCTTACGCGCTTGGCGCCAGCGCGCCGACGCCGATCGCATCACGCGCATTCGCGACGGTTACGGCAAAGAGATTCGCATTCATTACCGCCCGATGTCGGACAAGGACACGTACACGGCCGGTGACGATGTGGCCTATCCGCGCTACAACGTGATGCCGGCGCAGTATCTGGTGGCGCGGGTGGAACGGGCCAACGGTCGCGGCGGCTTTGCCTCCTGGCAATACCGCTACGGTGGTATGCGCTTACGCCACGACCGGCGCGAAGGGCCGGGTTTCGCCTTCATGCAGGTCATCGATCAACAAGCCGGTGGCCTTGAAACGATCACCGAGTTCAATCAGAAGTTTCCTTTTCTTGGCCAACCGACCCGCATCCGTACCGTCACCGGCGCCAACGTCAAGGTCAGCGAGGTCAACTACCAGCACAAGGTGCTGAGCTACCACCACGCGTCCGGCAAGCAGTCGTGGTTGCCGGTGGTGACTGCGGAAGAAGTGCAGGAATACGAGCCCGCCAACCACGGGCGCTTGGTCCGCCGTACCCAAACCAGCTACCGCTATGGTGCCCACGGCTCAAGCGGCCAGAACTTCGGTGAGCCGACCCAGATCACGCACCAGGTGTTTCGCCCCAATGGTACTCGCGAACACGTCACCAATACCTTTTTGAGTTATCTCAATCCGGACACCCAGAAGTGGTTACTGAACCGCGTGTCACGCGAACACGTGCGGCGCAACCTGCCAAACGGCGACACCCGCCACCACATTACCGATTACCAGTGGCGTGCCAACACCCGGCGTCTGCAACAGGTCATCCGCGAGCCCGATCAAGCCAACTTCCGCCTCAATACCGCACTTTATTATGACGGTCACGGCAACCTGACTCGCACCGTGGTGAGCGGTGGCGGCATCACCCAACGCGAGACCCAAGTGCGCTACCGCGGCGACGGCGGTCATGTGGTCGGTCGCTTTCCAACCTGGTCGCAAAACGCCGAAGGCCATGTCAGCACCCACCAGTTCGACAGCCGCTGCGGTGGCACCAAATTGTCGACCGATCCCAACGGTCTCAGCACCCGCTGGCACTACGACAGCCTCTGTCGACTGGTGAGCGAACAACTGCCGTATCAAAACAACCAGACCGCCACCCGTTGGCAGTATCAGTTGAATGGGAATGGCCAGCGTTACGCCATCAACGTCAACAGTCCCGGTTCGCCATGGACCCAGACCGTGTACGACGAACTCGGTCGTGCGATAAGAATCAACCAACAGGGTTTCGACAATCGGACGGTGTCGGTCAACGCCGTCTACGACTATCAAGGACGGTTACTGCGTCAGTCGCGCCCCTACTTCAGCGGCAACCGCCCCCAGCACTGGACCCAGTACCGCTACGACGACTTGAGCCGCGTGACCACCATGACGGAGCCCGCCCCCAACGGCGGCACCATGACGAGCCGTTATCAGTACAACGGCCTGGTCACCACCGCCACCGATCCGAAGAACAAACACACGCGTACCACTCGCGATGTGCGCGGCCTGATCGTGGCCGTGCACGACCATAGCCGCATCGGCTCGAGTCCCTCGATGCGTTATGCCTATGACGCCGACGGTAATCTGATACGCACCCAGGACGTTAACAACAACCGCATCGATCTGACTTACGATCGCCTGGGGCGCAAAGTGGCCATGCGCGACCCCGACATGGGCACCTGGCGCTACCACTACGACGCCTTGGGTCAATTGACCCGTCAACAAGACGGCCGCGGCCAACAGATCCACTTGCAGTATGACCGCCTTGGCCGACTGCTGAGCCGCAACACCGCTGCCGGCACCAGCACCTGGAAGTGGGACACGGCCGGTAGGGGCATCGGCCAACTGGCCAGTACTTCGGGCCCGAACTATTTCCTAAGCCACAACTACGATCAGTTCGGGCGCTTGTTCCAGACCCGGATCAAGATCGCCAACACCGACATGACGGCACGGTTGAGCTACGACCAGTTCGGGCGCGTCAACCAACGCGACTTCCCCGGACCGGGCTTGAGCGTTCAGAACCAATACAACGGTCAGGGTTATCTACACGCCCTTTATTCCCCCACCCTGAACCAGACCCTGTGGCGAGCCACCCGGGTCGATGCCGAAGGCCACTTCGAAGAGCAACGCTTCGGCAACGGCTTGATTACCCAGATGCAGTTCGACCCCGGCACCGGGGACCTACAGCGCATCTTGAGCGGCCCAAGCCATGCACGCGGACTCGCCCAGAACCTCAGCTACCGCTGGGACGAAGTCGGCAATCTGTTGAGCCGCGAAGACCGAAACGGTGCCGTTCGTGCTAGCGAACGCTTCCAATACGACGATCTGCATCGCCTGACGGCGACCCTCACCAATGCCAACGGCCAAAACCTTCGAGTCGATGTGCGCTATGACGCCATCGGCAACATCACCTACAAGTCTGACGTCGGCACTTATCACTACGGCGCCAGCAACAAC
>JBPCXK010000044.1:0-16070 GCA_051008635.1 Gammaproteobacteria bacterium | reverse complement strand
TTGACGAAGTCGACCATCATGCCGCCGAGGCTATCGTGGGTCTGCTCCCTGCTGCCGATACGGTAGATCTTGCTGACGTCCTCGACCATGATGGCGGTTTGACTATCCATGACTGTGCGCCTAAATGACGTCCACGAAAACGCGTTCCAGGCGTTTGAAGTAGAACACACCGCTCACCAACAACAAGACCGCGGTGATCATGCCAGGCAGTATGAATTCCCACTGAATCGGCGTACCCAGCAGGCAGGCGCGATAGCCTTCGATGACGCCGACCAGCGGGTTGAGCGAATAGACGATCCGGTACTTCTCGGGTATCGCCGAGGCGCTGTAGAGAATCGGCGCGGTATAGATCAGCATCTGCAAAACAAACGGCATGGCGAACTTGACGTCGCGGAAACGAATCGCGAGCGCCGACAACCATAAGCCGACACCGGCCGGAATCATCATCATCATGATCACGAACAGCGGCAACAACAACGCGTTCCACGTCAGGCCGACCCGGTAGTACAACATCACAGCGCACAGCAGCAACAGCGATATGGAGAAATCGACAAATTTAGCCAGCACCGGCGTGATGGGAAACAACACCCGCGGAAAATAGATCTTGCCGAGCATGGCCTGACCGGTGACGAGGCTCTGACTCGAGAAGGTCATTGCCTCCTTCATATACGTCCACGGAATAATCGCCACGGTCGAAAACAACACATAGGGGATACCGTCGGTGTCGAGTTTGGCGACGCGCCCAAAGATAATCGTGAAGATAATGATCTGAACAGCGGGATTCAGGATCGCCCAGGAGAAGCCCATGACCGTCTGTGCATACAACACTTTGATGTCGCGCCAGACCAGAAAATAAAAAAGATCGCGATACTCGCGCAACTCCTTGAAGTCGATAAACTCCCAGCCGCCGACCGGTTTGATGACGGCTACGGACGTGTTGTCGTCTTGCTGGCTCATGGCTTCCCTGTGTGAACCCTCAGGCAACCGCTTTGGCGGCACCGCCGAAGTGCGCGTTTTGCTCTTCTCGCAATCGATCGCACAAGCGGCCTTGCGGCACGGTGACATCGTCGTGTGTGATGATCTGATCCTTGGCGATGTCGCGCCTGAGCACACAATCTTCGGCCAGGCTCATGGGCAGATAATTCTCCGCAATGACCCTGTCGCTGTTCTCGGTCAGTCCGTAGCAGTGAAATCCGCCGATGCCGTCGAGCGTCTCGCCCGCGGCCAGGTCGATCTTGGCCGCGGTGATCACGTCGACGACCTGCGCGCCGAGCGGTGAGGTAGCGGCGTCGTGAAACAACACGGCGCGCGCGACAGTCAGCGGCGCCTCCAGATGCGGCAAATGATACGGTACATAAAATGTGTACAGCGGCCCGTCGCCCATCTTGAGATACTGCATGTACTGTTGCTTGACCGGGTTTTCGTTGTATCCCAGCACGAACACGCCGGGCCCGGGCTCGGCGCCGAGAATGAAATCCACGATGCCCCCGTCCATCAATTGTTCCATCGGGAACAAACCCGCCGCTTCGGTCACGTGTTTGCATTCAGGGCCGTACATGCCGCGTGTGCCCGTTCTGAAACCCGTGGCATTGGCGACCACGGCCATTTCCATGGAGATCTTGGTGCCGTCGGCAAACGAGGTGATCATGCGCGGCTTTTGCTTGTGCTTTTCGGCAAAGCCACGCTGTGTTTCGGGATTGCGGTAGTGATCCTGCAGGCCCTTGATGTTACCGGCGAGCACCGGTTCGTAGCCGATGGACTTGACGAAACGAAACAGATTCATGACCACGCCGGGCTGGTCGCCGTCGACGTTCGTGATCACCACGCCCGCACGATCCGCGTAGACCTTGAGGATCGGGCCAACCAGCGCGTCGAGCTCCGCATTCATTAACACCACGTGTTTGCCGTGCTCGATGGCCTGCGTGGCAACGTGCGCGCCGAACTCGATCTCCCCCGTGGCCTCGATGACCGCATCGACACCTTCTGCCTGACACAGCAGGCTCGCGTCGTCGGTGATCGCGCATTTATAGTTGGCGATGCAGTCTTCGAGCGCGCTGACGCTGTCGACGGTGCGCACGTCAGCGACGCCCGCCTGCTCGTATGCAAATGCGGCCTGCGAGAGCGTGCGGTTCGACACGGCGACCACGTGCATGCCCTGGATCGCGCTGATGATTTGCAAAACCAGGCCACGTCCCATGTAGCCGGCGCCAACGATGGCGACGCGCACGGGATTGTTCTCGCGCTCGCGTTTTTCCAATGCAGTATCGACGATGATCATGGCATCCGTTTCCTCGTGAGAGTCACGCTTCTCAGACAGTGTAATCCGGCCAGCTCTGGTCCTTGTCCGTGATGATCAGGCCCTGGCGCAGCGGCCATTCGATTCCAAACGCCGGGTCGTCCCAGCGCACGCCGCGCTCGGCATCCGGGGCGTAGAATTGTGAGGCCTGATAAAACACTTCGGTGTCGTCCATCAGTATCTGATAGCCGTGGGCGCAGCCCTCGGGTATGTACAGCATGCGGCCGGTCTCCGCGCTCAATTCTACACCTTCCCACTGCCTGTATGTCCTTGAGCCGGGTCGCAGATCCAGGCACACATCGAAGATGGCGCCGCGCGTGCAGCGCATGAGCTTCGCCTCCTCGTGAGGTGTTGTCTGGTAGTGGAGGCCGCGCAGGATTCCCTTGCGCTTGTTGCCCGATACGTTGGCTTGCGCGATACGTGTGTTCAGCCCGTGCGCCGCGAATTCCTTTGCACACCAGGCGCGGGCAAAGAAGCCGCGTTCGTCCTCTATCCTCTCCAGCCCTATCAGATAAGCGCCGTCGACCCGGGTTGGCGTGAACTTCATTCGAGCTAGAGACCGATGCCTTCGTACCGCACCACACTGCGCTTGTCGAGCATGCGCCGCCCGTCCACCAGCACCGGCGCGGGTTGCATGGCGTTGACGATCTCCGGTAGTTGCTGAAACTCGTCCCAGCGCGTGAGCAACAGGACCGCCTGTGCGTCCTGCACCGCGCTATTCAGCGATTCACAGTAAGTAATGCCGTCGTGGCCGAACAGCGCTTCGGCCTCGTGTCGAGCGACCGGGTCGTATGCCCGGATGTCGGCGCTTTGGTCGCGCAGGGCATTGACGACGGGAATGGCAGGCGATTCGCGCATGTCGTCCGTACCCGGCTTGAACGCAAGTCCGAGCACGGCGATGCGCACGCCAGCCAGTGACACAAAGTGCTTTCCCAGCAAGCGCAGTACTTGTTGCGGCTGCTCGGCGTTGATGTCGATTACCGACTTGAGCAGTCGCATGCGGTTGTCGTGCTGTTCGCCGTAGGAAATCAAGGCCTTGACGTCCTTGGGAAAACAACTGCCGCCGAAACCGCAGCCGGCTTCCAGATAGGTCGTCGACGCAGGCACGACGCGCTCGCCGTTGGCGAGTAGCGGCGAGAACCGCTTGTCGAGATGCACGCCCTGCATGACCTCGGCGGCATCGACGCCGCCGATAGATGCAGTCAGATTACCGATTTCATTCGAAAACGAGATGAGCGTCGCAAGCAGCGAGTTGGAGGCGTACTTGATCATCTCCGCCGTCTTGTTGTTGGTCTTGATGATGTCCGTGCCGGCGAACGGCGCATAGACCGCCGCCAGCACGTCGTGCGTGCGATCGTCGAGACCACCAAGCACGATACGGTCGGGGTTCATGAAATCGTCGATCGCTACACCCTCGCGCAAAAATTCGGGGTTCATGCCGACGCCGAAATCCGCGCCCGCACGCTTGCCGGAGTGTTCTTCCAGCAAGGGCCGCACTACGTCGTCAGTCGTGCCGGGCACGACAGTGCTTTTTACCACGACAACGTGATAGTCAACTTTTTCGCGCAGCGCCGCGCCGATCTCGCGTGAAACCTGCTGTATGTAACGTACATCGATGGCCGAACCGTCGAACGGCGTGCCGACGGCGATCAGCGATAAATCCGAGCCGCGCACCGCGGCCGCGAGGTCCGTGGTGGTGGTGAGTGACGCGCCGATGTTGCGGGTCAGTAGCTCGTCGAGACCCGCCTCGTAAATCGGGCTTTCACCGGCGGTTATGCGCGCGACCTTGTTTGCGTCGTTGTCGACGCAAACAACTTCATGGCCTTTCTCCGCCAGGCACACGCCGCTGACCAGGCCGACGTAACCCGTGCCGATGACCGAGATGCGCATCAGGCGTCCTCCGCGACACGGTTGTCGGCGTACCAGAGCATCGAGCGCTTTAGACCTTCTTCGATCCCGACCGAAGGATTGTAGCCGAGTTCCACCCGCGCCTTGTCGATGCGCGGGCAGCGCCGATTGGGATTGTCGACCAGGTAGTCCTCATCGGAGCTGACTTTGCGCACGACCTTTCCCTTGTAGTCGAACAGTTTGCGCGCCGTGTCGACAACGTGTTCACTGAGCTCAGCAACCGAGATCTCCGGCGCGTCGACGCCGATATTGTAGGCTTCGCCGTCGCGTCCTTTCACCAGAATCTTGAAATAGCCCACGATGGCGTCGGCGATATAGCAGAACGTGCGCGTGGGCTTGCCGTCCGACAACAGCACGATGTCCTTGCCGGCTAACACATCACGCGCGAAATCCGGCAACGCGCGGCGATCGGTGATCTTCAGACCCGGCCCGTAGTTGTTGAACGGGCGGGCGATGCGCACGGGGGTGCCGTATTGTCGGGCAAAGTTGACGCACAGTGTTTCGCCGTAGCGTTTGGATTCGTCATAGCACGCGCGCGGCCCTGTGCAGGACACAAACCCGCGATAATCTTCCGGTGTCGGGATGGCATCCGGCGACGGGTCGCCGTAGATTTCGCTGGAGGAGAAAAACAACATGCCTTCGACCGGTTTGCCGTTGGCCTCGCGCGCGCGACAGTAGTCGAGCAGCTGTCTCAGGCCGTGAACGTTGGCGTCCATGGTCTCGACGGGAAATTTGCGATAGTAGGTCGGCGAGGCGATCGAGGCGCCGTGGATGATGTAGTCGAAGTCATCCATATCCGCCGGCAACGGCTCGACTATGTCCTGCTTGATTATCGCCAGGCACGGGTTCGATTCCAGCGCCTCGAGCCAGTCCGGCATGCCGCGCATGAAGTTGTCGTATACGGTGACCACTATGGGCGCCTGCGCGAGACTCTCGTTGTGGTGCAAGGCGGCTTGCACCAAGTAGTAGCCCAGAAATCCCCCTCCGCCGGTGATGAGCAGTTTCTTGCCGGCCAGGCGGGCGAACTCCTCCTGCAGATTTACGCAGATGGTATCGAGGTCGTGACGTATGACCGCCTGAGCGTTGTGTAAGTCCATAACTTTCTTGCCGGTTTTAGCTGGCTACCAGATTTTCCACGGTGGGCTCCCCGACGCCCATAAGTCTTCCAGATGCATCTTGTCCCTGAGCGTATCCATGGGCTGCCAGAATCCATGGTGCTGGTATGCCGATAACTGCCCTTCGTCCGCCAGGCGTTCCAGCGGCGCGCTCTCCCATACCGTCGAGTCGTCCTCGACGTAATCGACGACCTTTGGATCGAGCACGAAAAATCCGCCGTTGATCCAGGCGTTGTCGCCCCTGGGTTTTTCCCGGAAGTGATCGATCAGGGTCTGGTCGTCGGCAAGGCTAAAAGCCCCGAAACGGCCCGGCGGCTGCACCGCCACCAGGGTGGCGAGTGTGCCCTGCGTTTTATGGAATTCGAGTACCTCGCCGACGTTGACGTCGCTCACGCCGTCGCCATACGTAAAACAAAACGTGTCGCCGTCGAGGTACTCACGCACCCGCCTGAGCCGCCCGCCCGTCATGGTGCCATCGCCGGTATCAATCAGCGTGACTTTCCAGGGTTCCGCGGCGCTCTGGTGCACATGCATGTTGTTGCCCTTGATGTCGAACGTCACGTCCGATACGTGCAGCAGATAGTTGGCAAAGTACTCCTTGATCAGATAACCCTTGTAGCCACAGCAAATGATGAAATCGTTTACGCCGTGGGCGGAGTAGATCTTCATGATGTGCCACAGGATGGGCCGCCCGGCGATCTCGACCATGGGTTTGGGACGCACGCTCGTTTCTTCCGACAAGCGTGTTCCGAGACCACCTGCAAGAATGACTGCCTGCATTGAAGGAATTCTCCGCGGAAAGAAACGCCGTCAACGACGTAACGCTACACGCCGTGGGCGGACAAGCCGTCGAACGTCACTTTTATGCTCATGCATGATGTTCGTCCGGACGGCGTTGAGCAAGCAGAGGCGCTCCCTGCCCAAATCAGTAGTAGTAGTAACCGCCGTCCTGCGAGGAGTCCGTGGCTTTGTTAAGCACCGTACCAACCAGGTTTACGCCTTCGAGTATCTCCATAGCCCTTGCGAGCTGGTCGGCTTGCGTTCTGCCATCCTCGACCACGAGCATGGCGGCGTCCAGGCAGGGCGAGAAAGCCGCTACGTCATCGCCGACCAGCACTGGCGGCAGATCGAACACGATGATCCGCGATGGATATCGGGTTTTGAGCTCCTGCACGAGTTGCACCATGCGCGGCGAGGCCAGCAATTCCGACGAGTCGCCTACCGGGTCGCCGCCTGGCAGAATCACGAAACGGTCTATGCCCGGATTGATGAGCACCTTATCGATCGGCACACCCGACTCCAGATGGTCGCTCAAGCCGTGCGCGGGATCGAGCCCGAACAGTGTATGCGCGCTGGGTCGGCGCAGATCGGCGTCGACGAGCATGACGGTATAATTGAGCTTCATCGCGATACTGATGGCGAGATTGACCGCGGTCAGCGTTTTGCCCTCATTCTCATTGGTGCTGGTTATGCCAAGCGTCTTCCAGTTGTTTTGCTGCATGCGGCTCATCAAGCGCGTGCGCAGCAACTTGTAGGCATCCACCAACAGCCGGTCATCCCTACCGCTGATCACGCGATTTTCGCGCAGCAGCTCGCCATCAACCTGGATGACCTTGGTCTGCTCGTACGTTATGTGACGCTCTGGCTCGCGCGCATGCCGTGTGCGCGAACTCGTCCGCCGCCCGCCGCGTCCGGCTATCTTGATAGCCTTGGTGATTGCATCCATCGATCGTTCAGCCACGTTTTCCACCTGTAGACCTCATCTTCCTGACGATTACCAGTTTCCTGTACCTAGCCCGCATATCTCACCACGGGGCGAGATGATCGCGCAGAGATTTGAATTCACAAGGCATTTTCTGATCGAGCGGAATACGGGCTGTATTTCCGAGAGAAGAAAATTCGTTGTGGATTCAAAGATCAAGCCAGCGCCGTCATCGTGGTGAGAAATGCGGGCTAGACTCACAAATAGAGCTGCGCCAGAGTGACCGCGATAATAACCGTTACCGTGCTGACAAATGAAGCCACCATCCACTTGTGCCGCCTGGCAGAGGCCATGTCAGCCTGGTTTTGAATGTACGGTATCGTGGTAAGCGGCGGCGCTCCAAAGATCGACTTGATGCCCTTGATGCCGTAAATCGTTCGATCAAAGTATTCCTTGATCGAAGCAATGCCAAGACCCGTGCTTGCGGCCAACACGAAGCCGAGCAGCGCAATACCCAGCCGATTGGGTCGGATTGGCAGCGTCGGCAGAAACGCGGGCTGGGTGACCGTAAACCGTTCGGCCTTCTGATCTTTTTCCAGTTCCTCGGCCAGCCTGGCCTCGGAGAGCTTTTCCTGAATCTCGCCATACTTCTTGCGTGCGTTGTCGTAGTCGCGGGTCAGATCGAGATAGCCTCGCTCCACCTCCGGCGTCTGCGTCAGACGCGTTTCGTATTCCACGAGCTTCTCATTGAGCTGCACCAGTTTGCCTTGCTGCGCCCGCAGATTCGCGTTCGCGGTTGCAATCTGTGTCCGCAGCGTGACGTAGGCCGGATTGTCGATCGTTCTGATCGTGCGCTGAGCCGGTGTCGCAGGCAACAGATTGGGCGCGTTGCGCATCGCACGCTCGAGCGAAGCCACGCGTTGCTGGAGCTTTTTAACGTCCGGGTGTTGCGGCGTGTATTTCTGCAGCGCATCCCTCAGCTCGGTCTGCGCACCGGCCAGTCTCTGCACGATCTTGCCGACACCCCCGGAGCCGCCGGACTGCGTTTCGAGCGAACTGATCTCACGGCGCAGCTTCACGAGATCCGGATGATTGGGGGCATATTTCGACGACAGGCTCAGGTACTGCGAGTTGAGTATGCTCAGCCGTTCGTTGGCAGAGGTGACCCGCTGCCCCTGGTCGGTAAAGATGTCCTGATTGGGCTTGGTGATGGACAACTGCGCACTCAAGGCAGCAATCTGGTCACCCAAAGCCCGGATACTTTCTTCGGTCCGCTCGACCTTCGCCTCAGTCTGCTCCATCAGCCTGAGATTGAGATTCGCGAGTTCGGGAAGTTGGCCGACGTTTTCCTGCTTGAACACGGCGAGCTTCCCTTCATACTGAGCGATTTTCTCACCCAGCCTCTTCGCTTCCACTTCGAGGAACTCGGAGACCTGCTGCGCTTGCTCGGAACGCGAACGGCGATTCTCCTCAAGATAAAGGTTGGTGAGCTCGCGGGCTACCCGCTTGGCCACCTGCGCAGTGTTGCCCTCGTACGCAAGCGTAAAGGCAATGGTCGCTGCAAACGGCTTGGTGCTATCCGGGCTCGTGGCTTTGACGTCGACCATTTCGATGAAGATGCTCTCCTTCATCCCCTCCACGAACTCACGCTGGTCCGCCGTTTTCCTTCGCTCGGGATAGAGATCGAGCTTCTCGGCGATTGCCCACAGATTCTTGCCCGTCAGCAGGCGTTGGCGAATGCCCTCTATGCGCTCCTGTACATAGCCCGTCACCGTAGTGGAGACGAATTCCCGCGGTATCTCCTGCTGCTCGATGAGAATGGTGGCCTCCGAGCGGTACACCGGCGGCAGCATGAAGGCCAGCGCCGTGCTGGCGGCCAACACCAACGCGCCGGCGACGATAATAGAGGTGCGCCGACGCCGTAAGATCGTCACGTAGTCGCTAAAATCCATTACCTGTTTGTTCGCTTGGGTATTCATTTCAGATTGAGTCGTCCTGCGCCAGAGGTTACTGAGCGATCTGAGTCGGCTTCGAATAGTTCAATGAGACAAACGCGGTATTGTCTTCGGAGCTTTCCGGTTCATTGAAACGCTTGCTGCGCCGGTAACGGTAGTTGGTGTCGACCGACCACCAGCGGCTGATGTTCCAGCGCAACCGCGGGGAAAAGGAGAAAAATCGCCGGTTGGCGTCCGAGGCGACACTTTGCAGCGATTCGTTTTCGAACAAACGCGTGCGCAATGAAAAGCTGATCAGTTCTGTCAATCTGCGGCTCACGTTGAGCACCAGTTCATCAGACTCCACCACATCACCTGACCCACTGGGTCTGAGTGAGCGTTGGATCCTGCCGCTGAAAATGGTCAGACCCGTACGCTTGGTGCCGTCCACCCTGAAGGTCACGCCCGTATCGTCCCCGCTGTCGCCTTCGACGTCAAAAGACGTTGTCCGTACTCCCACGTTCACACGACCCTGCAGTGTCTCCGTGAAGTTGTGCTCCAACCCGCCCGCCAAAGCGAAACTGTCGTACTCGCGATCGACATCGCTGGCCCGAAAGAGCGTGGCGTCCGCCGCGCCGGTAATCCGGTCGCGCTCGGTGACACGCCTGCTGAAACCGGTCGAGAAGAAATGGTTGGAGAACTCGAACAAGTCAGTCGTACCGGCGTCGTCGTATTGGGTGTTGGAGAGCCGGTACTCGGCACCGACGTTGGTCAATTCTGTGAACCTGTGGGTCCACTTGGGGTTGACGAAGAACCGGAAGCGCTCCACGTTCACCTCGCGCTCCAGCCCGTCGTCCACATCGGCGTCCGGCTCTATGGTCACGTCGTCGGGGTCGACCACAATATCGACCGAGCGGATCAGGCTGTCGTGCTTGATGAAGCTATCGACACCGAACTCATGGCGTTCCCGCTTGTTGACGTAGTTGAGCGTGAGGAGTTGGTTCTGGTTGTCGTCCAATCCCTCGTCATCTCCCGACAAAACCGCAAAATCGGCCCTGAACAGCCCAGTCAACGTCGTAGAGTCCGTCAGACGGCTCAAGCCCAGCTCTCCCGACACACCGGACCGCAGAACAGATCGCTCGAGGTTTGGGCTCAAAGTGTAGTTGTCACTGTAACTCGCGCCTAGCGCCACGGTCGGCTGAAAGACCCAACCCGCCGCGTTTGCCGGGCCCCCAAACATCAACGATCCGGCTGCCGCCGTACAGCACAAAGCAATGCGGGCCGCGGGCATGCAGGATATTGATTGACCCGATACACAGGCCAAGTCGGCTTTATGGTTATTGTCCCTGATATAGCTCACAGTGTTTTCCCGATTCCGAGGCAAACAGTCAAAAAAGCGAGATCGGAGTCTCGCTTTTCAATGAATATCATCTTACGCTAATTACGGATCTCGAAATGTGACCCCGCTCTTGGATCAAGTCAGGTTCCAGACACAAACCTTACGGCACAACCACGACGTCTCCGCTTTTGAGTATGATGTTCTGTTTCATCTTTCTGCCTCTCTTTACGGCGCCGTAGTCGAAGGGCAGAACCTTCTCCCTGCCGTCTTCCCTGCGAACAACGTTGATCTTGCCCTCAGATGCGTACGGCGTGAGACCGCCCGCCAGGGTCAACGCCTGGATCACGTCGAGATAGCGCCCGACTGTGAACTGGCCGGGATTGTTCACCTTGCCGATAACGAACACGGAGTAGCCCGAGATCTTCGATACCGAAACGGATACAACGGCGTCCGGGATATATTTGCGAATCTTGGTAGTGATCTCCACTTCCAGTTCAGCGGGGGTCCGGCCTGCCGCCTGCATGTTACCTGCGAGGGGAAACGATATGCCGCCATCGGGACGCACGAGCACTTCTCTCTCGAGGCCTTCTTCTTTCCATACGGATATTTCGAGCTGATCTTCAGGACCAATCCGATAGGCGGCACCCCCGATGGGCTGACCCGCTTCTTGCGCCGTCGCGCTCAGTGAGGATGCCAAGAGTAAACAGAAAATGAACACCACGAGCTGCAGCACTCTGGCAGCGTTGCGGTCTGAGGCGATGAATGTGCGCAAGTCGGTCACTGTAGAACTCCGTTTGTGAAAATAAGCAGGAACGCACACTATGACATCGTGCGGCAGCAAAAATGCTGCAACCCTAAGTAAATGATAGCAAATTAGAAAAAAACGGGCTCAAGCGGGGCGATAAGCTTCGCTACTCGCCGCTGTCCCTGCTCCGCGCCGAAACGTCGCGCCTGGCTACGGCAACGATCCCGATTATCGCCAAGACCGAAGCGAGGAAGGAGCCGGGGATAGAAAGTTTGCCTTCATCTACCGGCGGTTTCGCACTATCGGCACCAGCCGCGGCAGGCGCGGCGGCGTTGACATACATCAGACCATCACGCACGCAGTCGACGTCAGCGTGCGCCTGCCCAGAGTCATTGCATGCATCTGTAAAGACTGCTGACGGCGGGCACCCCTGTTGCTTGCACTGCTGCTGCGCAGGCTGGTCGGAAGAGATCAAAGTTGCGGCCAGCAATTGACCACTGAACGACAAGACAACTACTAAGATAATAGACGCTAGTGAGGCTATCGTGCCGATCTTCATTCCTTGTCAGGATCCTGTGAAAAGTAGCTGGTCGAAGAATTCCTAGGCTGCGATGCAATGGTCCCTGATCCACCCTAGCTTGAATATAGGGTGATATAAGCATTTGACGTAGGGAGTGATAAGCCTATTTTGTAGGATTTTCCCTACATTGTGTCGGTAAAGATACAGGCGGTTAAGCCCTTGTTTGTGGGTATAAAATCACTTAGCGGCTGCCGCGACGGCTCGGGTGTGGAATAAATGATTACGGCAATCAGGCCGCCACCCAAGGCGACCGGCGTTTGCCTCGCCATAATCTTCTTGCCGATTCTTTGAAGTAGCGCACAAAACGGGCTCCGCTATTGGCGTTAGCCTTGATCTTCCAGCACGCATAATAAATGCTCCATCGTGGAGATACGGCATGTTCAAGACGCTAATAGTAGAAGACAACGCGCGTTACAGATTACACCTTTGCAGTACTATCGGGAAATTATTCCCGTACCTGGACATCGATGCGGCGAGCGATGACCAGGAAGCGTTGTTGAAGGCGGCCGAGTCCCTACCCGACCTGGTCTTCACAACTATTTCCTCGCCGCTCCTGGACGGACTGGAGCTGACAAAAAGGATCCTGGATTTCAACGCCAAAACCGTGATCATCGCGCTGACCGGAGAGGACCGGCCCGGCTACCGCAAGGCCGCGTTTTTATCCGGCGCCACAGGCTATATGAGCATGGACAGCTGCACCGCGGCTGATCTGCTGGCGGCGGTCGAATGCGCGATGGCATCGAGCCGGGTACATTAGTCTCATCCTAGCGCGGATACCTCGCTGAGCGCCGGAACCCGGCGCCCGCACGTTTGCGGGGCGCTGAGGTATCGCTTAACATCAAAAACACCGGTTTCCTCGTGAAACCGACTCTTTCCTTTTACCTCAGGCTCACGGCAGTATGGAAGCGTCCGTTGAAACCGCTCGCAAGCGGCTGCTGATAGTCGACGATCACGCGATTCTGCGAGAAGGCTTGCGCGCGTTGCTATCGTGTGAGGAAGATCTCGAAGTCATCGGTGAGGCAACAGACGGCCGCGAGGCCGTAAACTTCGTCAATCTGCACAAGCCAGAGCTCGTGTTAATGGACTTGTCGATGCCAAACACAAACGGCACGGAAGCCATCCGCGCAATCAAAAAACGCAACGCCGACACGCGGGTTATCGCGCTGACCGTCCACAAGACGGAGGAATATGTCCGCGCCACGTTGGAGGCGGGCGCAAACGGTTATGTGCTCAAGGACGACACTCACCAGGAATTGTTGTCGGCGATCCGCAGCGTGCTCAAAGGCGAGACCTATCTCAGCCCCGCCATTGTCGGCAAAGTGGTGACCGCCTACCTCGGCGCCGCGCAAAGAACCACTACGCCTTCATGGGACAATCTGACACCGCGCGAACGTGAGATTCTCAAACTGATCGCCGAGGACTACAAAAACCGCGAAATCGCGGCTTACCTCTCGCTCAGCCTCAAGACAGTGGAAAAACACCGCTCCAACCTGATGAAGAAGTTGAACCTGCACAGCGCCTCCGCGGTGACGGCATACGCTATCGAAAACGGCCTCATGGGCCGCTAGCCAACCGGCCGCCAGCGCTAGGATCGAATGGCCACACGGCCTTTACCACAGTGCCGGCCCCTTGCACCGACAGTGTCGACAACTTGCCGCCCAGCAGCTCGGCGCGCTCCTGCATGCTTTTGAGCCCCAGCCCGCTGCCGCGCCATGCCACCTGATGGCGGGCGAAGCCCTGACCGTTGTCCTCGATGCACAATCTGATCTCGTCATCGGTCTTGGTCAGCCCGACATAAATGCGATCGGCGCTGGCGTGTTTGGCGATATTGTTCAGCGCCTCTTGCAGGATCCGAAAGATGACCAGCTTCAACGGCGTGTGAATGTCGTCTTCCTCGACCTCGATTCGTTTCACTATCTCGATACCCGTCATCACGGCCTGGAATTCACGGCAGGACCAGGCTATCGTCGCGACAACGCCCAGGTCGTCCAGCGTCGAGGGACGTAAGTCCATCGATATACGCCGCACCTCCTCTATGGAATCGCGAATCTTGGCCACCAGAGCGCCAAGCTTGTCGATCGGCTGGCCGTCAACCTGCCCATCGAGCTCCTGCAGGATGTTCTCGATACCAAACTTTATGGCGCTCATGCTCTGACCCAAGCCATCGTGCAACTCGGAGGCGATGCGTTTTCTTTCGGTTTCCTGCGCGGTGATGAGCCGCGAGGAAAGCGCGCGCAGCTCGTGTTCGGACTGACGTAATGTCTCCTCGACCTTCATCTGCACGCTGATGTCCAGCACATTTCCGAGCACAATCGATCTGCCGCGGATGTCGAGCGCAACCTCGTTCAGCCGCAACCACTTCCTGTCGTTTTCGCGGGTTATGCCGACCACGACCTGTTCAGGGCCCTCCTGCTGCGCGGCCGGAGAGTCCATCGCGCCGGTGTCGAAATCCAGGAACTTGGCGATATCCGCTCCGTGCAGGCGCTGCTTGCCGTAGCCAAGCATCTGCGAGAATCGCCAGTTGTGCGACATGATCGTGCCTTCGCGCGCCAGATATACCCCTGTCAGCGAGCTTTGCATCAGCGAGGCGTACTTTCTTTCGAGCTCGATAAACGCCTCGATCTCGCTCACGTGATCGTCGACATGCCGTTTGAGTTGCTCCCTGGCATCGGCCAGCTCGAGCGAACTCTTGTACAGCCGGGCCTGCAACTCCTTGCTGTAGTGGGTGACGTAGTGCGGCAACCTTTTGCCATTGCCGAGGTCGCGAACGAGCAGTCTGGCGTGACCGTTTTTGGGTAACCTCCTCTTCCTTGTGCGGCGTATGCTGAACCACAGGTGACGACCCGCAGTTGTGTCGAAGAAGCTCCACTTCGCGAGTCGTGTTTCGGCGATCAGATACCAGGCCTGCCTGAACCCGGACGCCAACGCACAGTCGTCGTCGACGCAGTGCGGGTGCAGCAGATCGTGGATGTTCTTGCCGGCAAGCGACGGCGGCTCATCGGCCACCCAGAGGCTGGCCGACGGACAGTCGACGACGTTGCCATCCTTGTCGAGCACGCAAACCAGGTCGGGCAATTTGTCACGGGCGTGATGTTCGGCTGCCGACTCTGAGGGCTCGCCGGGACGGCGCGCGATTGCGAGGCCGAGAATGTTTGCGACCGCACGTAAGAACTGGCGCTCCGAGGCATGGAACACCCGGTGCTGCACCGAGAATCCAGCTATGAGGCCAAGATGCCTGCGGCTTGCGGGAATAGTCTCGAAGATGTTGGCCGCCAGACCGTAGCGGTGCATAAGACGCGGGGACAAAAACGGCAAGCGCTCGCTGTCTTCGCGCGGCCGCGACAGCGCCTGGCGCCAGTGCACATCGATTTCGCTGACGATGCCCTGCAGTACCGACTTTTCCCAGGCGATGCCATCGACAAGCCGCAGCCGGCCACTCGCCGGGTCGAATTCTGCGATAAGGGCGTGGTTGAGCTGGAGGCTGGCCGCGACGAGCTCGACTGCGCGTCGCTGCAGCTCGTGGGGGCTATTGGCATGCAGCGCCCAACCGCCGAGATCGGCAAGCGCGTGCGCGTGGCCGATCTGCGACCGCGATTCTACCAACTGCAGTTTCGGGTGTTTCGCACCCTCGTCCATGATGCGCTGTCCAGTGGCCGAAAACCTGTGTACGCGGGCGTCTGGGGCACCTGCCAGTCCGACTGCCTGCCAGTATGCATCGCGCCCCAACTCAACCATACAAGGGTCCCCCCGCGTCCGCCAAAAGGGCGAAATAACGCGATGAACCGGCAGGCGGCTTGCGCGGCGCGAACCGATCTCGAACAATAAGCGCACAGGTTTGTCGACGCGAACCGCGATCACCATGGCCCGGGTGTGAATCTGATAGCCAAGAACGAACGAGATTTCGACACCATCTGCCGCGAGTTTCAGTGGCGCGTGCCGGCTCGCTACAACATCGCGCACGAAGTCTGCGACAAGCACACAGGGCTGACTGACGCCACGGCGCTCTACTGCGACAACGTCGCCGCAGAGCGCAGCACATTCACGTTCGGCCAACTGACGAGCCTCTCCAACGCCTTCGCCAACGTGTTGCGGGGTCTTGGCGTCGAACGCGGCGACCGGGTCGCGATAGTTCTCTCCCAGCGTGCGGAGACGGCCATCGCCCACTTGGCCGCCTACAAGCTCGGCGCCGTGGCGTTACCGATGTCCATCCTGTTTGGCCCGGATGCGCTGGAATACCGGCTGCGCGATAGCGAAACCCGGCTGGCGATCACCGATAGCGCGCATCTAGCGGTGATCGCAGAGTTGCGTGCCGAACTGCCCGAACTGCAGGCGCTGATCGGCTGCGACGATGCGCCGCACGGAAACGGATTCTGGCAACTGCTCGACAAGGCATCGGACAGGTTCGAACCTGTGCCGACCGCGGCCGACGATCCGGCATTGCTGATCTACAC
>JBPCXK010000043.1:0-3912 GCA_051008635.1 Gammaproteobacteria bacterium | reverse complement strand
TATCTCACCACGGGGCGAGATGATCGCGCAGAGATTTGATTTCACACCGCATTTTCTGAAACGAGGAATACAGGTCGTATTTCCGAGAAGAAGAAAATGCGTTGTGGAATCAAAGATCAAGCCAGCGCCGTCATCGTGGTGAGAAATGCGGGCTAGTGTTCCTTCGATGCCAGCTGCAGATTTGGCTCTGCCAGAACGCGCGCTACTTCCACAAGCGAACGCTTTCGCAGCGGATCGCTTATGTTGTCGTAGTAGAAGCGGAGCAACTCAAAGCCTTCCTTGTCGCACACGGCGGCTAGTATGGATTCCGGCGTCGCATCGCGGCCACCGAATGCGGCCTCGGCTTCCGGCCCCAAGCCGTCAAAGAACCAGGAGACCGGGACGCTCAGATACTGACTGAACTGATAGAGGCGTGAGGCGCTGATGCGCGCAAGTCCTGCTTCAAACTCCTGAAGTTGGTGAACGCTGATACCGGCACCCGCGGCCAGGTCCTGTTGCTCCATTCCGAGGATCATCCGCCGCATGCAAAGCCGCATGCCGACGTAGAGGTCCGTCACCGACGGTCGGGCCTCACCCTCAGCAAAACTCTTCGATGTCTTAAGATCTCTGTCCATCTGTGGTGCCTAGCTGTTAGCAACCATTTTGACCAAACAAGATTCAGCCGCCCTCTTTTGGGAGTGGGCTTTTCACACACCAGTCCGCGTACGGTCAAAGGTTAACAGATTTTCGGCTGACGAACTGTAGATTTTTGAATGGCCAAACGCGGTTACTACAAGTCTGACGCGAAAATCGATCGACATCTGTAGGAGCGGCTTCTGCCGCGATGTCTTACTTGAAAAGTTAACAATGATCCATTCGTGGCTGAAGGCGCTCCTGCAATCGACTCCGGCCCTCTACGACACCCCTGCGATCGCTGAAAGACGCCGGCTACGCTTCGTCGCGCTCACGGCGTGCAACCCAGATCTGGAGCCCTCCCGGCGGCACTCGCACGACAACCGGTGAGATATGCCAGGCCCGGCCGTCGTGGCGTTCAGTCGACAATAATCAGCTCGCGCGCCACATCGCACAACCGCTCGCCGCCGTTGTCGGTGACCACAAAGGATTCGGAAATCGCTGCGCCATGATCATCCATCCACATTCCAGACTGAAAGTGGAAGCACATGCCGGCCCGCAATACGGTTTCGTCGCCGGGCCTGAGGCTGGCGGTGCGTTCGCCCCAGTCGGGCGGATAGTTGAGACCAATGGAATAACCCACGCGGCTTTCTTTCTTTAGTCCGTTGCGCTTGAGTATCCTCTGCCAGACTGCTTCGACTTCTTCGCAAGTTGTTCCGGGGCGCGCTGCAGCGATTGCTGCATCGCCACCTTCGATCACAACTTTGGCCAGGTCAGCGATTTGTCTGGGCGGTCTGCCGAGATAGATCGTGCGCGTAAGCGGCGCGTGATAGCGCCGCCGCACGCCAGCCAGCTCCAGCATGACGAGCGTGTCGTCGGGCAAGGGGATGTCGCTCCACGTGAGGTGCGGCGTGCTTGTGCCTTCACCAACCTGTATCAGCGGGCACAGCGACGTGTAATCGCCGCCCGCGCCCGCAACGCCCATCATCTGCGCATGATAGATGTCGGCGATGATCTCGTTTTGCGGCACACCGGGCGCCACGCGTTCGATCGCCCGGTTCATGGCGGCCGTGCAGATCTCACCGGCCGTGCGCATGAGCGCGAGCTCGGTTTCGGATTTTACCAGCCGCGCCCAGTTTACGAGCTCCTGGTTACTGGAGATCTTCGCGTCGGGCAACCCCTCTACCAGATGCGTGTGGCAGCGCGCAGTGTAGTAGTGCGCATCCATCTCCACGCCTATCCTGGCAGTGGCCCAGCCACGTCCCCTGATGAGGTCCACCAGCTCGTCGAATGGGTGATCGATCGGATGATGCACGAGCGGTTCGGAAAACGGCACAATGTTTTTTGCCGGAAGACTGGTGGTCACATGCGCGGCCTTGGCATCCTGCGCGCGGCCAAACCAGACGGGATGTTCTTCCTCGAGATGAACGAGCACTGCCTGCGGCACGTAAAACGACCAGCCGTCAAAGCCGGTCAGCCAGCACATATTCGCCGGGTCGCAGCACACGATCAGGTCGCAGCCAGCCTTTTGCATGCGCCGTTTGGTGTCGAGCACGCGTCGTCCATGCTCGGCGTCACTGAATGGTTTTTCGAAGGTGGACAACGGCACTACTCGCCATAAAGAATTTCCGCTGCGGCGAGCCGGTCTCGCTCATTCGTTTTTCGGTACAGTGGCAGTATAGCGCAGTCTAATCGGGTTCCCTGTTTATCGGATTTCCTGTATACAGGGCGTCTGTTTTCAGTGGAAAGATTTTTCCTTTGGCCGAAATGACAACAGTATGTCATTTCGAGCGCAGCGAGAAATCCTTCTTCTTTTCCGCCTCCCTACTGACCGCATTCAGTCCATGAGCTCCACTGCCGCCCCCTCCCCCCTTGCTACCTGGCGCACGCCGATTGTCGTGCTAATTGCCGGTTGCTTGATTGCAATGATCGGGTTCGGCGTCCGTTCGGGGTTCGGGCTGTTTCTGGAGCCGATGACGGTCGCGCAGGGCTGGACTCGCGAGACGTTTGCGCTTGCCATGGCGATTCAAAACCTGTTGTGGGGTCTGGGGTTGCCGTTCGCGGGTGCGCTGGCGGACCGGTTTGGGCCGTCGTGGGTCATCGCGGCCGGGGCAGTTCTGTACTGCCTCGGTGTATGGGGTATGGCTGTGGTCGACAGCAGTCTGGGTTTGCACTTGACAGGCGGCATACTCACAGGGCTCGGCGTCGCGTTCACTGCATTCTCGCTTGCCCTCGCCGCCATGGCCCGTGTGGTGGGGCCGGAAAAGCGCTCCCTGGCGCTCGGCCTGGGCACTGCAGCGGGTTCGTTCGGCCAGGTCGTGTTCTCGCCGTTGAGTCAGGGTTTTATCTCGACGTTCGGCTGGAGCACGACGTTGATGTTGCTGGCGGCCTCGACGCTGGTGTTGATTCCGTTGGCCATGATTCTATCCAACGATGTGGACACGCCCGGCTCGGCGCGCGGCGATCAGAAAATGGTGGACGCGTTGCGCGAAGCGATGGTGCATCGCGGATACGTGTTGTTGACGATCGGTTTCTTTGTTTGCGGTTTCCAAATCGCGTTCATGACCGTGCACTTCCCCGCCTATGTCAAAGACATTGGGTTCGATCCGCGGGTTGGCGCTTACTCTATCGCGCTAGTGGGGTTATTCAACATCGTCGGTTCGTTTCTGTCCGGCATGGCCGGTCAGCGCTGGAGCAAGAAGTACAGCCTGAGTTTCATCTACTTCGCCCGCTCGGTCATCATCCTGGGCTTGTTGCTGCTACCAAAGACAGAGTTGATGATCTACCTCTTCGCTTCCTTGATGGGAGTCTTGTGGTTGTCCACGGTGCCGCTCACCACCGGGATCGTCGCACAGGTGTTTGGGGTACGTTACATGGCGACCCTGTTCGGCGTCGTGTTCCTCAGCCATCAGCTTGGCAGTTTTGTTGGTGTGTGGCTCGGCGGGCGGTTGTTTGACCAGACTGGATCTTACGACGGTATGTGGTGGGCGGCCATCGTCATCGGTGTACTGGCGGCGATCATTCATCTGCCCATCAACGAAAAGCCGTTACCGCGCCTTGCCGTACAAACCGCGTGAGCGATTTGTACGCAGGAACACGCCGGGCTTGCGAAGCCCGGCGGCGGGAGACTAGCCCGCATTTCTCACCACGGGGCGAGATGATCGCGCCGAGACTTGAATTCACAAGGAATCTTCCGAAGGAGCGGAATACGGGCTGTATTTCCGAGTGAAGAAAATCGGCGTGGAATCAACCTAAAAAGAGCAGCTATCGTTAGTAGCGGTAACTAAATGATATCGCAAC
>JBPCXK010000042.1:0-7834 GCA_051008635.1 Gammaproteobacteria bacterium | reverse complement strand
CCGGCATTGACCATCATGCTGCAGGGAATCGGGCACAAATGCTGACAAGGCAAAGGGGCCGGGACCACCGGCTATTGGCGGCGGGGCCGCACTGCGGAAGAAACCTGCCCGAGTGCGCCTGTTCCCGGAAAGTCGCCGGTCGGGCGCATGTGGACGCGAAATTCAGCGACCGATCATGTGTGGCATAGCCGGGGAACTGCGCTTCAGCAGCGAGGCGTCAGGCGCCGATTGGGCGGCTATCAGTGCGCTGATGGCCCGACGTGGGCCCGACGACGAAGGCCATTGGTCGAACCATCAGTGCACATTGGTGTTTCGCAGACTGTCGATTCTCGACCTGTCTGCGGCCGGCCATCAGCCGATCGTGTCGAATGATGGCCGCTACGTCCTGGTGTTCAACGGTGAGGTCTACAACTTTGCCGAGCTACGCGCCGAGCTGCTTGCTCGTGGTGTGTCTTTTCGTTCACACGGTGACAGCGAGGTTGTTCTGTATTCACTGGTCGAGTGGGGCACAGGCGCGCTTGACCGCTTTAACGGCATGTTCGCGCTAGGGTTTTACGATATCGAACAGCGCTGTCTGCTGCTTGCGCGAGATCACGCCGGCATCAAGCCGCTGTATGTGATGAGTACAGGCAACGGCGTGGTGTTTGCGTCCCAGTACGATCAACTACTGGCGCATCCGTGGAGTCGGGGTCTGAGTGTTTCGCGTGAAGCACTTGGTTTGTATCTGCGCCTTGCGCATATCCCGGCCCCTTACGCGCTTCTTGAAAATACGGAAATGCTGGAACCAGGCACGTGGATCAGCGTCGACTCCAACAGTCGGACCCAGCGCGGCCGCTATTTTTCCTTTCCGCAGTTTGAGACGCCGGTATTCGAGGGGGCGGAGGCGCTTGAGGCTGTCGACAGTGCCGTAAGCAACGCTGTCAAGCGGCAGCTCGTCAGTGATGTACCGGTTGCGTCGTTCTTGTCTGGCGGTATCGACTCACCGCTTGTTACAGCGAAGATGCAGCGAGCATGCCCGGAGCAGATCGAGGCGTTTACCATTGGTACTGACGGTGATCCCACCGATGAGTCGATAGACGCGGCCGTCTACGCAGAGCAGCTCAACGTCACCCACACGCTCGCGCAGGCGACGCCGGATGGAGCGCTTGGCTTACTGAGCGATGTAATCGATGCATGCGGTGAACCCATGGGTGATTATTCAATCTTTCCGACGATGATGGTCTCGCAGCTCGCAAGCCAACGCTACAAGGTGATCCTGTCTGGCGATGGCGGTGACGAGCTGTTTTGGGGATATTTTGGCCGCTCGGCCCGGCTACTGCGAGAGTCGCTGCGCTTGCAGCAACCATTGAAACGATTGCGTTCAAACGCCAAACGCGTCCTGGGCGTGGGTGGTGTCGACGAGCGGTTGCGGTCTCGCTCGTTGGGTCATTGCCAGCGCACGCTGCATATGCATCTCGCCGAATCGGCGTTGACCGACGTCTTTCCAGCGTTGCCCGCGTGGCCGGTCTCCTACGGCGCATTTGATTTCACGGGCTGGAACGTCGATCGCACAGCACAGTGGTTGCGCTGGAATGAATTCGTGTGCCATCTGCCTATGGTGCTTCAGAAAGTGGACCGGGCCAGCATGTACCATTCGCTTGAAGTGCGCGTGCCGTTACTCGATCGCGAGGTCATCGATGTTGCCGCGCGCGTTAACTGGCAGACATGTATCGATCTCGACCAACGTCTTGGCAAGCTGCCACTGCGACATTCGTTGTCGCGCCATGTAAAGCATCAAACGAGCGGCAAAAAAGGGTTCTCGCCGCCCATGGACGAGTGGCTGAAGACCGCGTTACGCCCGGTCTTTGAGGAATCAGTATTGGCAAAAGGAGAGATCCTGGGTCAGCCGGTTGATCGGCAGGCGCTACGCTCGCTGTTTGATGCGCATCTGTGCGGCAAGCGCAATTTGGGTTGGGGATTGTGGCCACTCGTCAGCCTGGCGCTGTGGTCAGAACGGTACTTCGACAAGCGCCTGTCGGCTGATTCCGGCCGCGCAGCGATTGGAGCCAGCTGACATGGCGACTGAGCGTCCGCTTGTTACCATAAGCATACCGACGTACAGCCGCGCGGACGGGCATCTTCGCGAAGCCCTCGAGAGTGCGCGCACGCAAACCTACCCGCACCTGGAAATCGTCGTTGCCGATAATGCCTCCCCGGACAACACGGCAGACTACGTGACCGGATTAAACGATCCGCGCATCCGGTTTTACAGGCATGCGAACGCGTTGAGCGTAAACGATAATTTCAACTTCTGTGCCGAACAGGCAAACGGCGCTTATGTGCTCCTGTTGCACGACGACGACGTGATTGATCCCGATTTTGTTGAAGTCTGCATGGATGCTGTAAACGACAACACTGACGTCGGGATTATCCGTACCGGTACACGAACTATCGACGGCGCGGGTGTTGTGCTGAAATCCACGCCGAACCGGGTTGGTGGTCTGTCGACACGGGATTTCTTTATCGGCTGGATTGAGCACAAAACGGCGATGTACTACTGCAGCACGCTGTTCAATACAAAGTGGCTGAAGCGCAATCGCTTCTTCCAGTCGAAAACTGACCTGTTTCAGGACGTGGTCACCGCATTCAGGCTGGCCGCGCGTTTTGGCCGCGCCGATGTTTCCGACGTCAAAGCCAGCTTTCGGCGGCATGATACAAATCGCGGCAGCGCATCCAAATTGAAAGATTGGTGCATTGACAGTCTGTATCTCGTTGATGTCATGTGCGACCTGGTAGAAGACGACGGGTCGCTTCGACAGCAGGCGCTGCAATTCATGTGTCGACGCAACTACATTCGCATCAACGATGAGATTGCATCTCCCGTAGAGCGGGCTGTGTCCTACATTTGGGTGTACCGTTGTTTCGAGTACGCAATGGCGCCGTGGCCTTTCGCCTACCACAACGATCTCAAGCCGTGGGTGCGACGTCTCCGAGGAAAGACTGCGAAATCAGCGGGCTAACCAAGAACATCGCTATAGAGTTCGACATATCTCTGGGCTACGTTGGTCCAGTCCATTCCTGCCGCGAACTGATACGCTCCGTCAGAGAGGCCTGACCGAAAATTTTCATTCTCCAGACAGGCAATGACCTTTCTTGCAAGGTCTTGCGGGTCGGACGGGGTCGCCAGAAATCCGTTAACGCCGTCCGTTATGACATCCCGATTGCCGGTTATCTCGGTTCCGACCACCGGCAGACCCGCAGCCATGGCTTCCAGAACCGCCAAGGAAAGACCCTCTGCCCCTTCTGCAATTCCCGCGGACACGTACAGATCGCTGTTTTTGTACAGCGCTGCGACGGAATCTGATTTTTTGCCCTCGCCGTTGCCGTTAGCAGCCGCATCGATCCAGGGTTTTATCGGGCCGGTGAGAACGACGTTGTCGGCCACGCCCGCCTCTTCAATTGTGGGCTTTAAGGCATCCGTTCCCCTGCCGACTATCACCAGCGCGGCATTGTGAATACTTGCAAGAATGAATGGCATCGCCCTCACGATATCTTCATGCCCCTTGCGGGGATGATAGTTACCGACCGTTATTAACGTCCTGCTCGCGGAGGGAATGTGCGGGACGTAAGAATCGCTGTCCTCATCCAACGCCCTGAACCTGTCACAATCGACGCCGTTCGGGATCGAGCGTATTTTCCCGGGGTTCACGCCCACCTTGGTCAAAGACTGATAGATCCCCTCGCTGATGGCGGTCACCGCGTCCGCCTTGTCCAGAGCAAAATCGCTTTTCTCCCTTTTTTCCGGATCAAGTCTCAAGCCGTAACCGTGCTCGGGGAGAGTATCTATATCTTCGCCGTGGGGAGTAATCACGAGTTTGAACCCGAATCTTTTCTTGAGCCTCGCCGCTATATAACCGGCGGGATAAGTCGTGTGCGCATGCACGACGTCACAGCCCCACCTCTTTATGTCGAAGCCCAGCTGCAAGGCTTTCTCGTGCTCCCCAAGTGATGTCAGCCAGCCCGTATCGCGGAACTTGACCTTTGCCAACATCGGATACCTGTGCACGGGATAACTGTACTTGTCTCTCTTCCTGTAGCTATACCACTGAGAGGGCCCGACCAGACGCACGTCGCATCCCTGCCTGACCATGCGTTCCGCAAGGTAGTGAACGACCAGCTCCCTGCCGCCGACCGACGGGAAAAACGTATGGTTGTATAAAACGGTTCTCATTTTTCTCATTCGATCAAAAATAGTTCAGCTCGAGCGCCTTTTCCACCTGCAGGAATTTCCAAAGCGTTCGGGGCTTCCTTTTCAACCGGGACATCGCAGCCGGGGCCAGGATTCCACTGCCCATGGACCGCTCCAGCAAGCGCTCCGACGCGATGTGCCTCGGCTCTGCGGCACGCCAATGGTCGGGCACGTTAAATCCTCTCTTGCTGGCGTCGATGACATCTTGGGGCACTTTGTCGACCAACCATTTTCTCAGCAACCCCTTGAACCAGTCGCTCTCCGGATTTTTGACGGCGGTCGGTAAATCAAACATCATCTCAACCAATTTATGGGACAGGAGAGGCGCTCGGGTTTCCAGGGAGTGCCGCATCGAGCAGCGATCTACCTTGGCCAACATCCTGGCGGGCAAACTCGTTTTCAACCGCAACCACTGCGCTCTGCGAAACGGATCCAGTTCGGGGATATTGTGCCGGCGGTGAATCCACTTCGGATCGTAGTCCGCCAACTCGGCGGCGAATTCGGGGCCCAGATACTTCAGTGCCGACTCTTTCGGTGCAAGCCGCCGGAAAAAATTGTCTCTCTGCGACCACCACTGCTTGCCGAGGAGGCAAAACGTGAGCCTGTCACACTCCCTTTGCGCGAGCCGCCTTAGTCTCAGGTTCGTGATCAGCGACAGCCTGGGCTCGATCCTGCTCAGATACGGAGAGACAAACCAGCCGAAGTCATAACCACCAAAAACTTCGTCACCGCCGTCCCCGGACAGCACGACCTTGACATCCCTGGCCGCGAACTCCGATACCCTCTCTGTGGGCACGAGCGAGTTGTCGGTGAACGGCTCATCAAACACCTCCAGGGCATATCCCGTGCCCCGCTGATAGTCGCGCTCGAGGACCGATTCTTCCTTGTGGACAGTCGCGTACATCTTCGCGGTCTGCCTCGCAACCGGCAGCTCGTCTCCGTCGGGAGATCCGAAACCGATGCTGAAAGTACTCAGCGGCTCGCTCGTAGCGCGGGCCGCGGTGGCGACAATACAGCTCGAATCTGTTCCGGCACTCAGGAAAGCGCCCACTTCCACGTCCGCGGCCAAATGACTCTTCACCGCGAACCCGATCTCCTGCCCCATCGACTCCAGGGCTTCCCCTTCACTGATCGGATCGGGGTCAACTGCCGGCGTAAACGTCCAGTACTGCCGCTCGGACACCCCGTATCCGCCATCTCTTGGCGACACCTGCATGAAGTGGCCCGGCAACACGCACTTGACCTCGCGATACCATGTGTTTGGTTCCGGCACGAAGTCAAACATCAGGTCATCGAGGAGAGACTCCTTTCTCATCGTAAACGGGTTACCCAGCAACTCGCGGATTCCCTTGATTTCCGAGGCGGCTATAAAAACACCACTAGCCGCATAGTAATAGAGAGGCTTTTGACCAACATGGTCGCGCGCCAGGAACAGGCTGTTGGCGCGCGCATCCCAAATGCCAAAAGCATACATGCCAAGCAGATGGTGACAGATATCCTGCCCCCATATCCGGTAGCCATGCAGGAGGACTTCGGTGTCGCTATTTGTGCGAAACGTACACCCTTGTCTCACCAGTTCGCAGCGCAGCTCATTCCAATTGTATATCTCGCCGTTGAACACGACCCACAAATCGCCCGATTGCATCGGCTGATTCGCGGCTTGCGACAGATCGATTATCGACAGCCTTCTGTGCCCAAGAGCGAGGCTGTCCTGTTGCAGGAACACTGAGTCTCCTGCGTCAGGGCCGCGATGAAACATGCTGTCTCTGGCCCTGTCGAACCGCTGCCGGTCTATTGGGCTCTTAGTCGAATAGGCAATCAATAATCCGCACATAACTTTCCGATGTTGGTCCCGGCTGGTTGCGGGTCGCAAACAGGCGAACGTACACATTTTCATCACCGGGCGCCACCTGACTCATGACTTAATTCACTAATGCCCCGCCCGGCGGCATGCCGGGATCGGGTGCTGGTGTGCAGTCAGCGCGGCGCCAGCTTCACACCGCAGCCGCACGGCAAGCAACGTCAACTTGCGAACAGGCACTCATAGGCTCGTATCAACTTCGGCGCTTCGTGGCTCCACTCGAGCTCGTTCTCCACGCGTTTGCGGCCGAGCTCTCCCATCGACGCTCGAAGACTCTCATCTTCGAGCAATGTCGCGATCTTTTCAGCGAGGTCGACGGGATCATTGGGCCTGGCGTACAACGACGCCCCTTGCGCGGAGTAGCGGCCCTCGGTGAGGTCGAATTGTACGATGGGCTTGCCGAGGGCCATGTATTCCATAATCTTGTTCATGGTCGATTTATCGTTCATGTCGTTGGCGACGTCGGGATTCACGCACACATCCGCCGTGTTGAGCATCTCCAGCATCGGTTCGTCTGACACGCGTCCGGTAAAGGTTACGTAGTCCGCCACACCCAGCTCGACAGCGTATTGTTTCATGCCCTCGAGCTCGGTTCCGCCGCCGATCAGGCCGAAGTGAATGTCCTCGCGCCCCGCGTCGCGAATCAGATAGCGCGCGGCCTGGAGCAGGTAGTCGATGCCTTCCTGTTGGCCCATCACGCCGACGTAACCCACCAGATATTCCCGTCCGCACTTCAACGCCTTCACAGGCGGCAATATTTTGAGACGCTCGAGATCGGGCCCGCTGCGCACGATAAAGACTTTGTCCGGGTTCATGCCGCCGCGGTTGATGGCGATATCCCGGTAGGAGCGGTTGGTCGCGATGGAAACGTCGGCGGTTTTGAACGTCCCGCGTTCCCAGGCCAGCATTACGCGGTAGAAGAAATCCCGCCGCCCGAATTTTGCCTCGTACAATTCCGGATTGATGTCGTGGTGATCGAACAAAAACTTCTTGCCGAAGAGCTTGAAGAACAAACCGATAATGAAAATATTGTCGGGCGGATTGCAGGCGTGTATGCAATCGAAACCATGCCGGAACAACACTTTGAGGGTCAGAAAAAACTGCCAGAACAATGCGCTGGAATACTCCAGCGCATACCCGATTGCGCCGCTACCCTCGACAGGAAGGGAATGGCGGTAGATGTCGACGCCGTCAATGCATTCGTGCGCATCGACGTAGTCCTTGCCCTTGGGACAAATAATTGTGACCTGATAGCCCGTCTCACGCAGGGTCGTGGCTTCCTGCCAAACGCGGCGGTCGAAGGGGACGGGGAGATTCTCTACGATAATAAGGACCTTGCGGCGCCTACCAGCAGATCCCATCGTAGCGCGCCCCCTCCTTAACGTTCAGATCGTCGACACGCACGAGATCGACCACACACTGCCCCGCCGTCACGCGTGCATTGATATCCTGAAATTCCTTGTCACCATTGCCGACAATGACCGTGCCCGCGTGGGCGAGCACGTCACCGATGCTGTCGACCATCAGCCGCGATATGTGCGGAATCCGATTCAGTATGTAGTCTCTGTTGGCGCCCGTGAGGCTCGCAAGCTGCACGTTGCGGTCATAGATGCGAATGTCGTAGCCCTTGCCAAGCAGCCGCTCGATGAGCTCTACCAGCGGGCTCTCCCGCAAATCATCGGTGCCCGCCTTGAAGCTGATACCCAGGACACCGATGCTCTTGTTTTCTTTCTCCATCACCATCT
>JBPCXK010000041.1:0-3929 GCA_051008635.1 Gammaproteobacteria bacterium | reverse complement strand
CCTGTATTCCGCTCCTTCAGAAAATGCCTTGTGAAATCAAATCTCTGCGCGATCATCTCGCTCCGTGGTGAGAAATGCGGGCTGGTCTTGCGTAGCTTTCTCGATCGCGTTTTGCGCAAGATAGTTGCGCAGGAAAGGCGCACATACGAATTGTCGAAGCGCAGCGCTTCGAGCTTGTTCGCACTGCTACCCAAGACTTCCGCGGGGCGCGCGACCATTACCCGATCACCGTCATCCCGTCCATGTAGGGCACGAGAGCCTCGGGGACGTACACGCGGCCATCGGCGTCCTGGAAGTTTTCCATGATAGCGAGCATGGTCCGTCCGATGGCGATACCCGAGCCGTTGAGCGTGTGCACCAGCTCGGGTTTGCCGGTTTCAGGATTGCGCCAGCGCGCCTTCATGCGCCGCGCCTGAAAGTCCAGGCAGTTGCTGCACGACGAGATTTCGCGATAACGGTCCTGACCCGGCAACCAGACTTCGATATCGTAGGTCTTGGCCGCCGAAAATCCGATGTCGCCGGTGCACAAAGTGACCACCCGATAAGGCAGCTCGAGTCTCTGCAGTATCGCTTCAGCGTGGCTCGTGAGCTCTTCCAGCGCGTCCCACGAGTCTTCCGGCCGGACGATGTGCACGAGCTCCACCTTCTCGAATTGGTGCTGTCTCAGCATGCCGCGCGTGTCCTTGCCATACGAGCCCGCCTCCGAACGAAAACAAGGCGTATGACAAGTAAACCTCATTGGCAGCCTGTCCGCCTCGACGATCTCGTCGCGCACGAGGTTGGTCACAGGCACTTCGGCGGTCGGTATGAGGTAGTACTCCGACTCACCCGTGAGCTTGAACAGGTCTTCCTCGAACTTTGGAAGCTGCCCGGTGCCACGCGCGGTATCCGCGTTGACCATATACGGCACGTAAACCTCTTCGTAACCATGCTCCCGGGTATGCACTGCCAGCATGAACTGGATCAACGCGCGATGAATTCTGGCGAGCGCGCCGCGCATGACGAGAAAACGCGAACCCGTGAGCTTGGCCGCCGCCTCGAAATCGAGCAGATTGTCACGCGCGCCGATATCGACGTGGTCCCGCACCTTGAAGTCGAATTCCTTTGGCTCACCCCAGCGCCGCACTTCGAGGTTGTCGTTCTCGTCCGCGCCGTGCGGGACCGATTCGTGCGGTATATTGGGAATACCCATGAGGATCTGATCGAGCTCCGCCTGCACATCCCGCAGCGCCGTTTCGCGCTGCTTGAGCTTGTCGCCCAGCGCGGCGACCTCCGCTTTCAGCGGCTCGATGTCCTCGCCCCGCGCCTTGGCCCTGCCGATGCTCTTCGAGCGCGAGTTGCGCTCGTTCTGCAGCTCCTGGGTCTCGACCTGCAGAGACTTGCGCTTGGCCTCGAGCGCATTCAACGCGGCAACGTCGAGTTTGAATTTACGGCCGGCAAGCTGAGCGGCGACCGCCTCCGGGTCAGCCCGCAGGAGTTTGGGATCAAGCATGGCGGTGACGGTGATTCACGTAAGATCGGCGGCGAATGTTAGCACATGCTCAGGACTGACTATGTCCTTGATATTGTCGAGCGCCGCCTCGACCTTACTCGGTTCATCGAAAAACTCGATTACCACGGGCAAGTCCAGCGACATGTCGAGCAGCGTCGAGGAATGTACCCTGCCGGATTGGCCGAAACCGGTAACACCGCGGAAGACTGTTAGCCCTCGCACTCCCACGTCGTCGTGCAAGCGCTTGAATATCTTCTCATGGACGTGCTTACCTTCAGTCACATAGATGCGGGCGATGGTTACTTTCATATCTGTCTGCCGATCAACAGGCCGGCGCCAACCGCGAGCAGACAAAGCACGATGCTCAAAAAGACGTTCATCGCCGCCCTGCCCAGGTCACCGTGCTCGATCAGTGCAAGCGTCTCGTAGGAAAATGTCGAGAACGTGGTGAACGACCCCAGCACTCCGATCAGCAGCCCCGCCCGCCACTCCGGCCCGAGATTCACACGTTCCATCAAGAGCGCGGTGAGCACACCCATCAGCAACGATCCCGTGACGTTGACTGTGAGCGTGCCGTACGGGAACTCACGGCCGAGCACGGAATGCACGCCCGTGGATGTCCAGTAACGCAGCACCGCTCCCAGTGCGCCGCCAGCAGCAATCGCGAGTATCGAAGAGGCCATCAGCTTTAAGAGTGCGCGATAACAAGGACGCCGCTGCGCGGCGCTCGTTCTGAAGCTGACCGGTGATGCTGACAGCTTAGGTTCCCGTTAATGGTATAGTTGGATCCGCCTGAAAGAAAGCCACAGCGCATGAGCACTCCTGCCACTATCGACACGCCTCACATCGACAAGCCCGCTCTGGTCGAGGAATTTGCGGCGTTTCTCGCCGCCGGATCTGTGCTGCACGCACCCGAGGAGCTGCGGCCTTATGAATGCGATGGTTTGTCGGCGTACAAGCAGGCGCCGATGATTGTGGTGCTGCCGGAAACCATCGGGCAGGTGCAACAGGTCATGCGTAT
This sequence comes from Gammaproteobacteria bacterium, assembly GCA_051008635.1. Taxonomy (GTDB): domain Bacteria; phylum Pseudomonadota; class Gammaproteobacteria; order JBPCXK01; family JBPCXK01; genus JBPCXK01. Next base: position 1,416 of record JBPCXK010000041.1, on the reverse strand, counting down.
CTGCCACCGCCGCCGCGTGCCCGTGGTTGCGCGCGGCGCGGGCACCGGGCTTTCGGGTGGCGCCTTGCCGTTGGCCAACGGCGTGCTCCTGGCCCTGGGTAAGTTCAACAGAATTCTTGACATCGACGTTGTGAACCGCTGCGCCCACATTCAACCCGGCGTGCGCAATCTCGCGATATCCGAAGCCGTGGCGCCATACGGTTTGTACTATGCGCCGGACCCGTCGTCGCAGATCGCCTGCTCCATCGGCGGCAACGTTGCAGAGAACTCGGGCGGCGTGCATTGCCTGAAATATGGCCTCACCGTGCACAACATACTGCGGCTCAAGGTCGTGACGGTCGAAGGCGAGCTGCTGACCATCGGCTCACTCGCGCCCGACAGCGCTGGCTACGATCTGCTCGCGCTCATGACAGGCTCCGAAGGCATGCTTGGCGTGATCGTCGAAGTCACTGTCAAACTGTTGCCGAAACCCACAAGCATTCAGGTCCTGCTGGCCGCGTTTGACGATGTCGAGGCCGCCGGGGACTCTGTCGCAGGCATCATCGCTGCCGGCATCATCCCCGCCGGGCTGGAGATGATGGACAATCCGGCGATCCGCGCGGTGGAGGATTTCGTACAGGCCGGCTATCCGGTCGAGGCCGCCGCGATCCTGCTGTGCGAGCTGGACGGCACGGAAGACGAAGTCGCGATGCAGATCGAACAAGTCAGCGCCGTCGTCGAGGCGCACGGCGCCGGCGAAGTGCGCATTGCCAAAGACGCCGAGCAGCGCATGAAGTTCTGGGCCGGGCGCAAGTCCGCGTTCCCGGCGGTCGGCAGAATCTCGCCGGACTATTACTGCATCGACGGCACCATTCCACGCAAACACCTGGCAAAGGTGCTCACGCGAACGGCGGAGCTGTCGGCGGAATACGGCCTGCGCGTCGCCAACGTGTTTCACGCCGGCGACGGTAATCTGCATCCGCTGATTCTCTACGATGCCAACAATCCAGGCGAGCTGGAGCGCGCCGAAGAGTTCGGTGCCGATATCTTGAAACTCTGCGTCGAGGTTGGCGGGGTGCTGACCGGCGAGCATGGTGTCGGGGTCGAGAAGCGGGATTTGATGGGCACCATGTTCAACGAGATCGACCTCAATCAACAGCAGCGGGTCAAGTGCGCCTTCGATCCGGACAGCCTGCTCAATCCGGGCAAGGTTTTTCCGCAACTCCATCGCTGCGCCGAGCTTGGCCGCATGCACATCCATCGGGGCCAGATGCCGTTTCCCGACCTGCCGCGGTTCTGATCGCGCCAGATGACCACCTTCAAACCGACGAACGATGCCGAGGTGGTCGAAGCGGTCGCGTGGGCGATCAGCGAGGAGGCGCCGCTCGAGATCGTCGGCCGCGGCAGCAAGCGCGCCTTGGGCCGACCGGTCCAGAC
>JBPCXK010000040.1:0-3102 GCA_051008635.1 Gammaproteobacteria bacterium | reverse complement strand
CTCTAGAAACGTTCGCCCGGTCGAAACGGCCGTATTGTCCGTCACGCAAGTGCATGCCGGCGATGCCTACAACGTCATTCCCAGACTGCACGGCTGAGCGGATCGGTTCGCGCCTTCTCGATGGAGGTAATGAACGCCGTAGAACAAGGCATAAAGCGCGTTGCCGATAGTGTAGCCGCCGCCGGTGCCAGCGCGGTAGTCGATTTCCGGTTGATCTTTCGCCCCACGGTGAACGACGAGAACGAGGCCGAGTTCGCTGCATCGATCTGCACCGACCTCGTTGGCGCAGACAACGTGCAACGCAACCCACACCTCATCATGGCATCCGAGGATTTCTCCTTCATGCTCGACAAGGTGCCCGGCTGTTACATCAACATCGGCAACGGCAGGGCCGAAGACAGCTGCGAGGTCCACAACCCCGGCTATGACTTCAACGACGACGCCTTACCGCTGGGCGCGAGTTTTTTCGCCCATCTGGTCGAGACCCGGCTTGGCAAGTCCACAGATGCGCACTGAAGCCTGGTGTCTAGCAGTGCCACGTATGGTGCTGGTGCTCGGCAATGTCGTTCAGTCAGTGTCCACCCAGGAAAACCAGCCTCAATGACTCTGTGAACCGCACGGTACAGACGGTACGGGTTGATGCCGAACGATGGGTTGCGCGTTTGACACCGCCTCCCGGCGGTTTGGACGATTTGCTCAACGCGCCGCTGTCGCTGGACGTATGGGAACGTGGGGCGCAGTATTTGATTGTCGCGGCGAGTGCGGCCGATCTGGCCGAACTCGAGCGCCGTCGGCTGGCCGATGCCGAGCGAATCGATACGCTCGTGGCGTATGTGCGCCGGCACGCAAAGGAGCCGCCGGGCGCCACGTAACAAACCATTGCCGGGCACCGTCGGCAATCCGCAGATAGTTACGAAAAGCCAGCCCTGCGGTGAAGAACAGGCGCAGTCTGATGAAACTCAGCGTAAAAGTGACGAGCCCCGGACGGCAAACACCCCTATCGCGGGTTCTGCGCACGCCCCTGGAGGTGGACGTGTAGGAGTCGCGGCCCGATCGGCTGATCCTGCGGGCGAACGAGTCTCACATCGATCGCATCGAGCGAACGGGCTTACACGGTGGAGGAGGTGCAGAACACCGATACGCTGGTGTCCACATTCGCCACCGCAGATGCCTTGAGAATCTACCATTCGGTCGAGTCGCTCGAGGAAGATGTGAGGGCGCTCGCAGACGGCCATCCAGAGATCGCACAGCTTCACGAGATTGGGCGCAGCGTAGAGAACCGGCCGATATGGGCACTGCAGATCGGGGAGCGGCAGGGCAGCGATCGCAAGCTGCTTCTCCTCGGGTGCCACCACGTGTGAGTGGATTGCCGTCGAAATTCCCCATCTGCTGGCGCGCCACCTGATCGAAAACGCAAGCGACGTGCCTTTCGTCGATTGGCTGTGCCAGGGCGAAATCTGGGTGGCGCAATCTGGCCCTGGACGAGTGGCACCAGCTCGTCGCAGAGGACATTCCCTACGACCTCACCTGCGTCGACTTGCCGGTCCACTCCGGCGTGCAGGAGCCGGCCGAGAAGCTCGCCAAGGAAGGCGACGTAGACGGCGCGGTGGCGCTGTTACAAAGACTCGTGGAGCTGGATCCCGGCCTTGACCTGGATCCTGCGGCCGAAGCCAAACGGCTGGCGGCCGCCGCGGCAGCGAACGAGGAAAGCCGATAGGCGCCGTCTCTCAGCCGCAACAAGTTTAATATCGACATCGAGACCTGCAAGAGCTGCGGCGGCCACCTCGAGATAGTCGCCCGCATCGAAGATCCTCTTCTAATCGAGAAGACTCTCACGCACCTCGAACGCAAAGACGCTTCATGCGCCGCCCGGCATTCGCCACCGTCTCGGGGCCGCCCCCGGCCAGCTTGTTTGGCCGATACACGCCAACCACGCGAGTAACAGCGGCAGCTGCGATACCCGCGAGGCGGCAGGGTCGCTGTCGTGCCGAGGGCCGGAACAGTCGGAAAATCGCGCTGAGGTGCGAGATGTCTCCCGATTCGGGCGCCCGTCAGGCCAACACCGCGTCGCAGCGCAGGTTGACGACTGTTTGATGACCTGGTGACACTCGCTGGAGTTACGGAAAAGGGCGTTTATTCGGCTTACTGCGACACAAGGTCGCTTGATGAAGTTGTTGCCACAGGAATGGCGGGAACCACCCGTGCCACCGGGTGAATCTACGGGCATGAATAAAGAGCTGCCCGGACAATGTAACGAAGCACGACAGGGGTTGTGCGGGATGCAAATCGTGAGAGGCGCACCCTCCTGGTAACCACAAACTGGGTGAGTGCTAGGTAGCTGGTATGGTGAAGATATCTGACTGCGACACGAAGTCGCTTATGTGAGTTGTTCCCACCGAGATGGGAGGGAACCACCTGTTCCACCAGGTGAGTCTACCGTTCTGAATAAAGAGCGAGCGGGACAATGTACCGAAGCACGCGGAGGTGCGGGGGAGGAATCGTGAGAGGCCTCCCCTCCTGGAAACCTCGTCCGGGTGAGGGCTAGACAGTGGGTATGGTGAACACAAGTGAATCTGCGATAAAGATCGTCACTTCAAACAAGCCAAAGAGGTTGATAGGCTTGAGCCAAAAGGCGATGTCAGCGGGATGTCCGTCTTCAGATTGCGGCATCGTGGACCATGAGCTTTCCGGTCGATAGCAGGCACCTAACCCCACATACTCGTGTAAGTGGAACGTGGAAACCCCGTATCGCTCCCGGCGCGAGTCGGGACAGCGTGCCGCGAGGCGCGCCTATGGCAGTGCGGGCTTGGGATGTCGGAAGAAGCGAATGCCGCGCTGTAATGGTGCGGATACGGGTTTGAATGTCACCCGGCACGAAAGTGAGCCTACGTCCGGCGGGTCTTTTGTCGCAAAAGAATTTGATAGAACCGTCAGCATGAGGGAAGGCAAATGACAACGGCGGACATACTGCTGATTGGTGCACCCTCCCCCGTTAGGCGTTGGCTACCGGACAGTAACGCAAAGTTGGCTTGGAGATCCTCCCAGTCAGCGGGTCACTCAATTGTGGCCTTCGAGGGGCTTGAGCCGTGTGCCGGTAAACTG
>JBPCXK010000039.1:0-5673 GCA_051008635.1 Gammaproteobacteria bacterium | reverse complement strand
CTAGCGCAGCGGTGGGCAAGGGGTGGTAAAGTCCGCCGCAAAAGGCGCACAGGGGTAGACAGACGCAACATCGCCCAAGCGCTAGGTGACATGCTCGTCGGTCTGAGGCATCGCCTCGTTAGTTCATACATGATCGAATCTCCGCATGAATATGGTTCTGAGCAAGCAAGGCGAGGTCCGATCAAACATCCCAACCTTATGCATTACCTTCTCCAGCGCGCCCTCAAATTTCCAACCGTGATCAGTGGGATAGTAATAATGAGGGGAGATGGCTACCGTGATACCGGCCTTTTTGGATGCTCTGAACAATCGACCGATATTCTCCACCGTCTTTTGCTCAGTCACGCTTTTCGCCCACAATATCCCATGTGACGCCCTTTGGGCTCAAGAAGTCGACTTGTGGATCAGTCACAACGAGCGCCGTGCGACTCAGCTCCAGCTTCATATCGCTGGCGGGTAGCGCGGGTTTCGCGGGATCAGCGTATGGGTTGTCCGCGGCGGTTGCCACGCTTGCGGTCATACCGGCGCCGGCAGCGGCTGCTCCAATCGCACTTACCTTCAGAAACCGGCGGCGATCATCTGACTCTACCTCGAATGGGGTTTCACGGAGTTCACACATGATCGTTTCCTCCTTTGTTAAACACAGGGGCGTGTCTTCACAGAGGAAGCAAAGTCCGTACCAGCGGAGACACTGGCCCGCAATCCGGTAATTTTCGCAAGTGCGCTGTATTAATTCCGCTAGTGTTGAGAAACGACAGCTGCAACTGCGTGCGCCTGTAGTCGCGTTATCTCGTCATTGGCGCGATATTTCGCGACAACAACATTTGCTTTCTCGCCGCGGGCGCCTGCTTAGACGCACGTCAATCTTCGACATGGTGTCCGGACAAGCGTGTGCTGCAGGCGTGCTACGACGCCCACCAGTTTCGAGGTCCGCACCCGCAGCCGTCACCGCAAAGGTCGCTGCTATGTGCATCTGATCTGCCACCCATGGGGCTACAAAATATGCTTTATCAACCTGGGGATATCAGTTAATTACCGGGCAGTATAAAGTCACGGGGTCCGTGTTGATGGATCAGGATGAGACAATCTTGCGGTCCTTCACAGCGATCGCCGTGGTCCTCTTTTCCAGATTGAAAAGCATAAGAACCCGGTGCCAACGTTCTGTCGTCGTTTTCACCAAAAGTGTGAACCCAGTTTCCTTGAATTGTCACGCCGTGATAATCCGATGTATGGCTGTGCCTCGGGGCCGCATGTCCAGCCTCTATCTTCACAATCATCCCATAGTCATCTTTTGTCCAGTCTCCCCATGCCAACGCAAAGTGTAATCCTGGGCCCCCCTCCACCCAGGCCAGGTCATCAATAGAACGGCTTAAATGTTGCTGCGCAATGGCAGTGTTTGCGAGGACAAAACTAACGACGGCCCCCATGACGGTGAAGCAGTTTTCTTTGGAAGTTAGGGTCATTGCATTCTCCTAAATTGGTGTTGGTGTGTGAGAGTCCCGCACTCGGATTGGTTCAGCTCCGCTGCACAATATGCCGCCCTTGGAAAGCTCGGATTCGCCGACCATCACGGTCTCGAAGGACTCGAGAAGTGGTTTATAGAGTTTCGGCGAGCGCAGAAACACGTCGGCGACGCCTTTGAAGTTTCGTGAGTAGCTGAAGTTTGTCATTAGGCCCTCCTTTCTTTCTTCATATCGTTTGATATGAAGTAGGGGACAAATTACTACGTCAAAGCCGAGAGCATGGTCTGAACATAACGCCTGATCGCCGTAAGCGGCCTGCCTGACTAACCCGCAGGCGGCTTTGGGTGCAGATGAAAGACTTTGTTCATGATCTTCCACTCCCCGTCGACTTTTAGCAGGGTGAATAAGTCCGTGAACCGGTGGCCAGTCCAGTTGTCGAGTTCAAGCCGCACGGTGGCGACCGTGTCAATGAGGTCGACGCTGGCGGTCCGTGCCTGGAGGCCGGTCGCCGGGCCATTCTCGTCATTCCAGTCAAAGAGCTGCTGGATGGGGCCGGCGAACAGGTCGTCGCCGACGTAACCAAAGACCGTCGCGTCCTTGTGAAAGGCGGGTATCATGTCATCGCCTCTGCCGGACCTGGCGCCATCGATGTACTGCTGGACGATCTTGTTGATCGCGTCATACTCGCTCAGTTTTGTAGATGCATTACCCATGGGTCTTGCTCCTCACTTAGTGTCGTATACATACGCGCTAAGGGTTAGGCCGCGTTTGCGAAGTGTTCGTCGTTGGCCACGTGCCGGGCCACATATTCTGCGTTCGCATTATTGCCAGTGGACTGGGTCATGGTATGTAACCGAGTAGGCGTCGCAACGTTTAAGTGTTCTGCGACCACCGAACGTATCTCACTTCGGTGTATGCCGATATCCTTCAAGGCGGCGTTACTGAGGGCCATCAGTTCACCGATAGCAATTCGGCGACGGTGCCAGCGGTGTACTGCCGCAACAAACCTGTAAACGAGTGTTTTCATCTGAAAATCTCCTATGGCTAGCCCGCATTTCTCACCACGATGACGAGCCCTCGCTTGATCTTTGAACCGAAATCCGGAGGTTGTAGCAATGTCATGTCAAATATTTAGTTGCGATATCATTTAGTTACCGCGAGTAATGGCAGCTGCTCTTCTTAGGTTGAATCCACGCCGAATTTTCTTCACTCGGAAATACAGCCCGTATTCCTCGTTTCAGAAAATGCCTTGTGAATTCAAATCTCTGCGCGATCATCTCGCCCCGCGGTGAGATATGCGGGCTAGTAGTTAACTGTGAGCCACAGGCTCGGAAAACCGAAAGTTGCGCGTCATCTTCCGAACCCTTTAAATAGCGCATTACCAGTACCGGACTCGGCACTACTTGTTTGAATTGTTACAGGCAAGCGCCGTGCCAAGTTGGAAATGACTGCGCTAACAGCAAGATAACAGCGGTTCAGTAGGGGCGGGTAATGCGGGGATACTACTCCGGTACGAAATCTCGTAGTGCTTACGATATATCGCATCGAGATCGTTCCGCCTGTGCTGCACTCAAGGAAGCCGCACTATCGTGCGGTCCAAACACGTGCGCTGAAACACCAAAGCGTACATCGACGAGGACCGGAATTAACGAGAGCCGTCATTCGGTTTTGAATCGCGCGACACATACGGTGGTTTCGACGAATGACAGTTCGCGCCGTTTCCGAAGGCTCAAATTTCGCCGTGTTGAACAACCGTTGGACGATACATTGCTGACGGATGGGGTAGGAGCAGCCGCGTAGTCGTTCTTTGCGAGGGAGGCGACTGTGGGAACAAAACTTCGCCTACATTGTCCTTTACGCATAAAGCATTTCCGTCTGCACGATTAGATAGCGACGTTGTCCGGATTACTGAAGGAGCCGTTCACAATGCACGTTCATGACGAATTTCGGATTGTTCCGCTAGCGGACGCCGCGGACACGATTCCGATCTTGGCTCGTTTGTTCATCGAAGAATGGGAGCCGTATTACGGTCCCGATGGTCCGGGAGATGCCACAAATGATTTGAAGGAATGCTGCAACCGCGACGATCTCCCGACGGCAGTTGTGGCCCTGGACGATGACGGAACAGTTCTCGGTACGGCGGCACTTAAAACGGAGTCGGTCGGGGCGGAGTTGGGGGTTGGTCCTTGGCTGTCAGCACTGGTAGTACCCATTGAGCACCGGAAACGCGGCATTGGAACTGCGCTCATAGACACGATTGAGAAAAAGGCACATTGTCTCGGCCTTGAATCAATTTACGTATCCACAGATGCCGCTGAGAACATAATCCGGCATCGGGGCTGGACTGCGCTCGAGGATCCGGCTGAATCTTTGCGCGGACCGGTGGCCGTTTACAAACTACAACTCAGCACCAAGTCTTTCGGGGCACCAACGGTACCAGCGCCGCCTCGCCCTGCTCGTTTTCGATAAAGGCTCCACCGCTCGCTGCAATCGCCGGGGGTGCGACCTGGAGCATACCGTCGTAAACGGGAATCGACGTCGATCCACCGGGTAATATCTCTCCCAGCTCTTTACTACGGGTCTCCGGGTTTCCAGTCTTCCAGTCCGTGCAACGCACGAACGTCCGGCACAACACCCTCGGCAAACGTGCGCAGGGGCACGAATTTCAGATCGTTCCAGCGGGCAATGCCGAGTTCGATGGAAAACTCTTCCAGCTTATGAGGTTCTCTGGTCTCGACTGCCCAGAGGAAAGTGTGTTCGAGACCCGAATGATATTGGTCCAGCATAGCAGTGACTCCATACTTCCCCATCAACGGCTTGAGGTCCATCGCGTTGGCCGTGATCACCTCTTTAGCTGTCTCGCGATTGTTGACTGGGCAGTCGTGCTTATCGTGCACGCCGTAGATTCCCCACAAAGTGGGTACCGCCGAGGCGCTTTGAGCCGAGGCGCTTCCAGCGAAGAGCGGCACCGATGTGATAATCAATGCGTAGATGAAATGCTTCATGTTCATGACTGGTCTCCAGGTAACTGTTTCGGTTTAACGCGCCCGACAGCTTCGAGGTCTTTGCACTACCTCAAGGTTGGATAGGCTTCGACATACACCCAGTCGGTGTTCCTGGCGGGGATGTGACACGTCAGACAATCTTGGGTGAAGTCGGTGGCGACATTTTTCGTAGAATCGTCTGGCTTATACAGCGCCCAGCCCCAGCCGTTGCCCCAGATTGGATTGTCCGGAAAACGCCCCTCAGCATCTTTGATCATTACAAACCACTGCTTGACCTCGTCAACCGCGGAGCTGACGTCCTTGCCGGTGGTGTAGTCCCCCGATTTTGCTCCGCGCAATTCCTTAACCAGGGTCGCCCCGTCCGGGAATTTTCCCGTCTTGCGGTAGGCCTCCACGGAACGTGCTTCGGTATAGACATCATGAAAGCCGCTGGCATCCCCTTCCGGAACGAACCAGGAGCCAAGGTGAACCATGTTGGTTCTGAAGTCCGCAGGTAGCGTGATTTGCCCGGTGGCATCGACATAAGGGGAAAATGACTCTTCGCCTATCGCACTCGTGGCAATCAACACGCCGGCCAGCACCAGACTGACCAGAAGATAGCTCTTTCTAGCCCACCTCCCGATGTCGCTTTCGGAAGTTGGGACAGATCGTTTACTCATAAGCCTTCTCCTCTTCAACCGAAGTTATCTGAGCCATGTCTCGCCAGGGTCGTTAGTCTCCCCTCTTGGGCACGCAACGCCGGATTGCATTGAGTGAACACCCTGTCGTCGTACGGCGCTGACGGCAACGCCCACCTTCAACCTAGCAAGCGCTATGCCATGAACGCGATTGGTAGGTCTGGAGGGGTCTGGAAGGGGAGAAACGGCAGGTTCTATGCCATAACCTCGTTGGGCAGATGTTAACGCGCTACACACCGACCTGGGCCGACTGACAAAACGGCTCGCGTTTTATTGCGAAATATCACGCAGTGGCGATATCGGGTTCACGTTGGCTTGAGCATGGCTCGCCCACCCATTATTGAGGGGCGCCGGAGGGACCCCTGGCTCACCCGGCCATTCCTCAGGTCGACTCCCGTGACCCGGCATCCGGTCGCCTTCGCAAGGCGGCGTGTCGGCCCTCCCAGACCGGACCCCACATCGAGTACGTTTCGGCCTGCTGCAGACGTTACGAGGATTCTGGGCTTGGTCATGACTGAGTTCCTCTGT
>JBPCXK010000038.1:0-7713 GCA_051008635.1 Gammaproteobacteria bacterium | reverse complement strand
ATCTGTCGGCTGTCTTCCAGTGTCCAGCAGGGGTGCACAGCAGGTGAATCCACGCCCGGAATCGGCGGAGATACCGGGTGCGAGCCTGTAGCGATAAGAAGCTTGTCGTAGGTGACCGCTTTCCCGTTCTTCAGGGTAACAGTCTTGTTGTCGGGATCGAGCTGAGTCACTCGATCCTGGACGACATCGATTTTGCTGCCCTGGAAATGATTCTTGCCCTTGCGCAGATGTGTTCCTTTCTCTTTGATCTGATCGATCAAATAGTAGGGCAAGGCCATCCGCGAATAAGGCGGCTCAGGCTCGTCGCCGATCAGCGTAATCTGGGAGTCTGAATCGAGTTTACGCAGCGCCTCGGCGGCCACCACACCGGCCGGGCCCGCACCAATGATGACGTGGTGCATGGTATATCCTCCAATAGGGCGGCCAGGCGGAGGCTTCCCCGCCCGCGCGTTTTGGTCTTGTTCCCGCCTAGCCCGCATTTCTCACCACGATGACGGCGCTGGCTTGATCTTTGAATCCACAACGAATTTTCTTCACTCGGAAATACAGCCCGTATTCCGCTCGATCAGAAAATGCCTTGTGAACTCAAATCTCTGCGCGATCATCTCGCCCCGTGGTGGGATATGCGGGCTAGGCCAGGCCGAGACGCTGGCGTGTCTCCTGGGTCGGCTCGCCGCTCGGCGTCCACCCGCGGGCCTCGTAGTATTCCGGCAGCATCTTGCCCAGCTCGGAGACCTTGCCTTCTGCTGGTCCGGTCTGCGCCGTGTCTGTCAGCAAGCGTTTCGGCAGCGTGTCTTCTTTGCCGCTAATGCCGGCCGCAAGGTTGAAGTCGCGCTCCAGGTTCCAGATCCGCTCGCCGACTTCCGCGAGCTTCTCGACCGACCAATCGCCATCGCAGGCCGCATCGATCTGCGGGGCGATGTTGTCGAGGCTCCAGGCGAAAGTGGTGAACACGCACAGGCCACTGGAGTCGACCGCTGCCGTCGCATCCTGAAACGCCTTGACGAGTCCCGCCTTGCCGTCCGATACCAGCGGATCGGTCTTTTCCGGGATACCCAGAATTTCCGAAGCAACGGTGTAGCCGCGCAAGTGACAGGCGCCCCGATTGGCGGTGGCGTACGCCAACCCCATGCCCTGAATGCCGCGGGGATCGTAGGCCGGGAATTCCTGACCCTTGACCGTCATCGACAACTCGGGCTTGCCATATTTTTCGCACAGGCGCTTGGAACCGAGGCCGAGGTCTTTGCCAAACCCCTCACCCGTGGCGACCATCTCGGCCGCTTTTGTAAGGGCCTCGGCGTTGCCGAACTTGAACGCGATCCCGCCGGTTTCCGTGTCCGTGATGGCGCCGGTCTCATACAGTTCCATGGCCGCGGCCACGGTTGCGCCGAAGGAGATGGGGTCGTAGCCGTCTTCGTTGCAGAGAAAATTGGCGTAGGTCAGCGCGTCGATATCATCGACTCCGGTATCCGACCCCAAGGCCCAGGCGGCTTCGTACTCCAGGCCGCCGGAATTGCCCCAGTACTGCGGCTTGTTCTCCACCGAGAAGTGACCCTTGTCGATAGTCGAGATGCGCCCGCAGGCGATCGTGCAACTGAAGCAGGCCGCGTTAGTCGTGAGATTCGGTTTGCCGTCGCTTTCGCGCGGCTCCAGCATGGCTTCGGCAGAAATCTTATGCGCGCCTTCGAACTGCACCTCACGCATGTTACGCGTCGGCATGGCGCCGGATTCGTTAATCACGTTCATCAACACCTGCGTGCCCATCTTGGGCAGACCTTCTCCGGTGACTGCGTTCTCGGCGAGCACCTGTTTTTGCTCGCGGGTGGTCTCCATGAAGCGTTTCGGATCTTTGATGTTGCCGACACCGTGGGTGCCACGCACGACGACCGCCTTGAGATTCTTCGACGCCATGACCGTGCCGACACCGGAGCGCCCGGCGGCCCGATGCAGATCATTGATGACAGCCGCGTACAGACAGCCGGCTTCGGCTGAGCGGCCGACCACGGACATGCGAATCTGGGGATCCTGATACTTCTGGCGCAGCGTTTCATCGGTTTCCCAAACCGATTTGCCCCAGAGATCGTCCGCCGGCTTCAGCTCCGCCTCGTCATTATGGACGTGCAGATAAACCGGCTTTTTGGACTTACCCTCGAAGATGAACATGTCCCATCCCGCCATCTTCATCTCGGCGCCGATAAAGCCGCCCGAGTTTGAACAGGCGACCGCGCCTGTCAACGGACTCTTGCAGATCACGGAGTAGCGCCCGCCGGTGGAAGCGACCGTGCCCGTCAGCGGGCCGGTGGCCATGATCAGTTTGTTGTGTGGCCCCAGCGCGTCGCATTTGGGGTCGATTTCTTCGACGAGATACTTGGTTGCCAGCCCGCGCTGGCCCAGGTAGTCGTTTGCCCACTCCATGTTGAGGGGCTGGCTCTCGCATGTGCCCTTGCTGAGATCGACTCGTAAAATTTTCTTTGCCCAAGCCATGATCTATACCTCCTTTAAGCCTGTGCGCCGGTGCCGGTGTTCCTGCCCGCCCACGCCTTCATTCGGTCGTAGCCGGTCATGTCGGCGTCGACATAGGTTATCGCTTCCGTCGGGCACGCCTTGGCGCACTCGGGGTCGCCACCGCAGAGATCGCATTTGACAACCTTGCCGGTGTCGTGGTTGTAGTTCACGGTGCCGAATGGGCAGGCGATGGTGCAGACCTTGCAGCCCACGCACACGTCTTCCCGCACTTCCTTGGCGCCCGTTGCCTCGTTAATGACGATCGCCTCCACCGGACAGGCATGCATGCACCAGGCCTCCGCGCACTGCGTGCACGTGTAAGGCGAAAAGCGCCCCTCTTCGTGGAAAGTGAATACCTTGATTCGAGACTTGGACGGATTGAACAGCCCCTCGTTTTCAAGCGAGCAGGCCATCTCACATTGCAGGCAGCCGGTACATTTTTCCGGTTCTATCTGGAGCGCTCTAAGCATTTTGGGTGTTCCTCTTGGGCTTTGTTTTTGCGCCTGGCTGATTTCATCAGCCGTTGCTGTTTTCCCAGCAACAGCCATGCCAGTAAGCCAGATCACGCAATTGTACTGCGCTGCGGCCCGTGACGGCGACTGCTTCTCCCGGTGCACGGAGGTTGCCGTTTCACTATTGGAACAATGTTGTGCCAATGCGGGTGCGAGTTCTTGCGAGACCGCGCCGGAAGCGTAACACATCGGTCGACGTTCTAGCCGGCCGCGCCCTGTTGGGCGGGCCCGCGTCGCGGGCGCCACTGGGCCAGGGCAATTCCTGCGAGGATGATAGCCAAGGCCACCATGTGGTGCCAGTCCAATTTTTCGTTCAGCACCAACGCACCGGCAAAGGTCGCCCACAAGGGGATCAGATAGTTGATCTGCGACAGAAAGCTCGGGCCCGCGGACTCGATGAGCTTGAAATAGACAATGGTTGCGGCGCCTGTGGAAAATACCCCGAGCGCGCAGAGCGCGAGTGCCGAGGCCACGGAAATTTCCGTGATCGCGCGAGGCTCGGCGCCGAACACGATGGGCGACATGATCAGGCCCGCAATGAGCAATACACCTGCCGAAGATCCGAGTGCGTCGCCCGGTGGCCGGCGTCGGGTGATAATTGTAGTCACGGCGTAGCACAAGGCGCCGCTGAGCACGGCCAGCTCGGCAATAAGCTTTCCGCTCGCGCCCGCTGCGTCGAGCAGGGCGTCCGGGCCCATGAGCACGACGATACCGATGAAGCCGAGCACGAAACCGGCTGTTTTGTTGGCGTTCATGCGCTCGCCGGGGACCAGAAAATGCGCGAGGGAGATGGTGGCCAATGGCATCACGGCCATCAGAATCCCCGCCAGCCCGCTGTCGATGCGCTGTTGACCCCAACTGATGAGATAAAATGGCAGACAGTTCCCTGTAATGGCAATAGCGAGCAGAAACATCCACAGTCTGCCCGGCGCGGGCAGGCGTTTGCGGGCGCCGGCCAACAGCGCCAGTAGCACGACCGCGCCGAGAGCGAGCCGGCCGGCAACGATAATGCTGGGTGATAGCGTCGCCAGCGCGATCTTGGTGAGCAGAAACGAACTGCCCCACAGCGCAACCAGGGTGGCCAGCAGCAGCCAGTCGCTCAGGCGGTGTTCGGGCACGGGTTACACTGATGAAGATCGTATGACGCGGGCTAACCCGCATTTCTTACCACGATGACGGCGCTGGCTTGATCTTTGATTCCACAACGCATTTTTCTTCGTGTCGGAATTTACGGCAACGACACGATACGGCACAGATGCCATCGCACACAAGAAGCGTGAAAAATTGCCCGCGGTTTGTCGAAAGCATGACTCTGGCCACCGTGGCGTTGTTGTTATCGGGCAGCGCGCACGGGCTGGGACTTATCGACTTCGCGGTCTACGGGGTGCTAACCACAGACTACGTTTTCCGCGGTATCTCGCAAACCCGGGAACATCCAGCCCTCCAGGCGGGACTGGACTATGAGCACGCGACGGGTGTTTTCGCCGGCGTGTGGGGGTCTAATGTCGAGTTCGATGCCCGCCAGGATCCGAACCGCAGCCGCGACTTCGAGCTCGATATCTATGGTGGCTTCCGCCGGTCGCTCGGCACGGACTGGCTTGCCGACTTCACTGTTGCGCGATATACCTATCCGGACTCGAGCCCGGCGCAAAAGTACGACTACACCGACCTTTTGCTGGGGCTGCACTACCGGGAGCGGGTTGCCGTTAACGTCGCGTACACGGATGACGCCTTTGGTTTTCACCGGCAGGGCATAGCCTATGAGCTGAGCTCGCAATACCCGATCGTCGCCGGCTTCCTTGCTTCAGGTGGGGTGGGCTACTACGACCTCGATCTGAGCCGTGGCAGTGACTACACTCACTGGACGCTTGGACTGTCGCGATCAGTCGGCCGGTTTACGCTTGATCTGAGCTATCACGACACAGACTCGCGGGCGGCGGACAGTTTTGGCGAGCAAGTAACCGGCGGCAGAGTGGTCTTTAGCGTAGCTATCGGGACAGAGTGAACCTTTCCGTCCCGCAGAGGGACGTAACTAGACGAGCGAGAAATGACAGCGCCACACATAAGCAATACCAGTGCTGACTCGTCCTTGTCCAGCACTGACGATACGGAAATACTGCGCCTCGTCGTGGCTCAGGATCGGCGCGCTTTCGAAGTGCTGTACACCCGGTATTACCCGCGCCTGTTTCGTTTTGCTTACCGCTTGACCCGGCGCCTCGACCTGATTGACGAGGTGATCAATGACGCCATGCTGGCGGTATGGCAGAACGCGGGGAGCTATCGGCAACGTTCGCAAGTCTCGTCGTGGATTTTTGGCATTGCTTACCACAAAAGTCTCAAAGCGCTGAAGCGCATCGGGCTCCAGCACGGCCTGACGCCTCTGTGCGAGGAAGAGTTGGGTGTCACCGATGCCGAGCACGCCGATTTGCAGGACTGGCTGGCCGTCGCGCTTAGACAACTGCCGGCCGAGCAGAGAGCCGTTATCGAACTCACGTACTACTACGGTTACCGCTATCAGGAAATCGCGGACATGGTAGGTTGTCCGTTGAACACCGTGAAAACGCGTATGTTTTACGCGCGCAGACGGCTGCAGCAACTGTTGCCTGATCTGGCCTCGTTCGACACCGCGAGCAAGCGACACGGATCGACACAGACATGAGTCAGGAAGTCAACAGAGAACATCGGCAGGTGGCCGAGCTCCTCCCCTGGTTCGTCAATAAAACGCTGGACGAACCAGAGCTAACGCGGGTGAAGCGGCATCTCAATAGCTGTCTGCTGTGTCGCAAGGACCTCCTGCGTCAACGCCAGTTGCTCGTAGCCATTCGGGAACCGGTTGACATAGATCAGGCCTCGAGGGAAGGGTTCGCCGCATTGATGGGGCGTATCGATGCGGGCGAGGGGGCCGCGCGACACACCTGGTTCGCCGCTGCGGGCCGGGGTGTGTCACGGCCGTGGCAGTTGATTTGCGCCAGTCCCCCGTTCCTGCGCGTTGCGCTGGCGGTGCAGACACTGATCATTGCGCTCGGCGCCGTGATGTGGCCCTCGTCACTCGATCAGCATGCTCCGCTATACCGTACGCTCACCGTTGCTGATAGCCCGGTCCAAAGCCGCCTCGATCGTTTCCGTGTCGTGTTTACCAACCGGATCGACGAGAAGCAGCTGCGCGACCTTGTCGGGGAAATCAATGGAACAATCGTCGCCGGACCGTCCGCGGCAGGTGTGTTCACGATCGAGATAATGCCCTCAGCAGAAAATCACGATCACGCTCGGGTGCTGCAGCGTCTTCGTGAGGACGACAGCGTTCAGTTTGCCGAGCATGCCCATGCGCAGGTGACCCCATGATGCGGATCGCGATGCCTGCCTCGTGCGCAAGCCTTGTTCTGGCGGCGTGCGCCACAACGCCCAGCAAGAATACGCCCGGCGCCGACTGGCGGGAGGCGGTCGCGCGGCAGGTGCTGGTCACGCTGGTCGCCCCGCCGCGGTTTCAGCGCGTAGGGCCGCGCGCGAGGACATATGGAAGGCCCGGCGCCTACTCGATGAGCCGGCATGTGAAGCGTGCAGCGGCGCGGCTCGCCACCAGTTATGGTCTGACGCAGGTCGCCGACTGGCCGATCGCGCCGCTCGGCGTGCATTGCGTCGTGTTCGAAGTTCCGCCCGGCCGTTCGACCGCTCAGGCAATCGCCGCTCTGTCAGGCGATGCGGATGTGGAAATCGCGCAGCCTATGAATCTCTTCGAAGTGCTGAGCACGAGCTACGACGATCCTTACCTGCATCTTCAGCACGGCGTACTCGCGATGCAGGTCGAGCACGCACACCAATGGACCAGCGGTAAAGGGGTCGACGTTGCGGTCGTGGACACGGGCATCGATACAGGCCACCCGGAGCTGAAAGACCACATTGCCCACACCAGAAACTTTGTGTCTCACCAGCCTGATGTATTTGACACCGATGTTCACGGTACCGCGGTCGCGGGTGTTATCGCCTCGGCGGCCAACAACGGAGTGGGGATTGTCGGCGTGGCGCCTGATGTCCGTATTCTTGCGCTCAAGGCCTGTTGGCAAACACGTAGAGATGGGGCGTATTGCAGCAGCTTCACGCTGGCGCAAGCTATCAGTTTTGCAATCGAGCGCGGCGCCGATGTCATTAACCTGAGCCTGGGCGGGCCGCCGGATCCGATCTTGCGGCGCTTGATCGCCAGGGCGGCCGAGGGCGGCGCTATCATAGTCGCCGCCGGCGGCAAGCATGATGACGACAACGGTGATTTCCCCTCTTCCCTGTCTGAGGTCATTGCCGTACATGCAGCAGAATCCGAGGGTGGATCGCGCAGCAGGCTGTCTGCGCCCGGTGTCGACATCCTTACGACGATGCCCGATGGCCGTTTCGATTTCATGTCAGGAAGCTCGTTGGCCGCGGCGCATGTTTCGGGTGTTGTGGCCTTGTTGCTCGAGCGCGATCGTGAACTGTCGCCCGGCGGCCTGGTCCGGCTTCTCACAGACACCTCACAGGCAGCCCCGGAGCGCGTCAGTAATGCTGTTCAAATCGTCAACGCCTGTACCGCTGTTGCCGAGCTGATCGGCGCGGAGGAATGCCCCGTACCTTTGCTGGCGCACGAGCGGGACTCCCCGCCCGGAGCCTATCTGTCCAACTAGTTTGTTTTCGTGTACGACTATCGCGGCGCTCCCGCCAACCGTCTCAA
>JBPCXK010000037.1:0-6584 GCA_051008635.1 Gammaproteobacteria bacterium | reverse complement strand
GTTTCAGCCTGGTCAATGACTTAAGCGCCTTGTTGACCAGCCCATTCGGATCGCTCGCTTGGGCCGGCAGCTCGAACAGCAGCGCGGGGATGCCCGCGTTGGCAAGATGAGCGGCGATCTGCGCGCCCATGACGCCGGCACCGAGCACGGCTGCCTTACGTATCTGGCGAGTGTCGTATTTCATGTGGATTCGTCGGCTGACTCTGGTTTAATTTTAGGAGACTATCGTGGTTTGATGAACCGGATTGTGCTGAATACATTCCGGAGCCGCCATCGCCGGAACTTCGGTAGGCGAAATGTACTCCAAATTCGTCAACAGGAGCAGCTCATGCACACCGATCTCACTCGCCGCAGGATAATCGCGGCATCGGCCTCGCTGTTGGCCACGCCGGCTTTGATGCCGCTCGCCGGCGCCGCGTTGATGACGCCGCAACAGGCGCTGGGCCCGTTCTATCCCAGCGCGCTGCCGCCCGATCACGACAACGATCTCGCGACGGTTGCCGGCCACGAGGGCATCGCGGCAGGCGACATCACGCATGTTATCGGTCAGGTGACCGCCGTCGACGACAAGCCGATAGCCAAAGCCATCGTCGAAATCTGGCAGGTCAACGCTTTCGGGCGCTATCACCATCCCCGGGACCGCCGGGACAGGCGTGTGGACCCGAATTTCCAGGGCTACGGACACGTGCTCACTGACGCGGACGGTAAATACAGTTTTCGCACCATCCGTCCCGTTCCCTACCCTGGCCGTACGCCGCACATTCATTTCGCCGTGACCAGGCCGGGCGGCGAGCCGCTGATCACGCAGATGTACGTCGACGGCGAGCCCGGCAACGAACGCGACGGGTTGCTGAATTCCGTTCGCAACGATGAGCAACGCCGGCGCCTGATCGTACCGCTCGAGCGTTCCAAGGCTTACAAAAACGAGCTACTGGGCAAGTTCGACATCGTGCTGCCGATCTGATCTCTCCGTCGCGCCGGCGCCGGCTAGCCGGTTGCGTGTTGCCCCATCAACGGCCGCAGCCTCTGCGCAACCCACAGTAACATCAATAGGCTGGGCACGACCATCAGCGCCGTGAGCGCGAAGAACAGCGCCCAGTCACCGCCCATGCCGTCGACCATCATGCCGCTAAAGCCGGCGAGCAATGTCCGGCCCAGATTGCCGAGCGAGGCCATCAGTGCATATTGCGTCGCGGTGTAGGCGCGGCTGGTCAGATAAGAGATAAACGCGACGAAACTCACGGTCGCGAACGCGGACGTGAAGTTGTCGACGATCACAGCGAGCGCGAACAGCCGCGTGTCGGGCCCGACCACCGCCATGAGCGAAAACATGAAGTTGGTCGCGGCCATGGCGATGCCGCCGATCAGTAAGCCTTTCACGATGCCGAGTCTCGCGCTCACGAGGCTGGCGATCACGGAGAAGATGATGGTCACCCACCACCCGACGAGCTTGGAATAGGTGCCGATTTGCGTGTTCGTAAAGCCGAGCTCTTTGTAGAAGACAATCGACATGCGGCCGAGAAACGCCTCGCCGACCTTGAACAGAAAAATAAACGTCAATATCGCCAGCGCGAGCCTCACGCCATTGCGCACGAAAAACTCCTTGAAGGGCTCGACGATGGTTGCGGTGAGCCAGGCGGCGAAGCGTTGCTCGGCGCTGAGAGCTTGCCCGCCAAATAGGGCGTGTTGATAGTCTTCATCTGCACCACGCTGCCGCGCCTCGCGATCGGTGACCGGCTCGCGAATCAGCATCACGAACAACATCAACAGTACGATTACGCCCGTCAGAGTGAGATACACGTCTCCCCAGCTCCAGCCCGGCAAATCCGACAGGTAAAAGGCCAGCGCGCCCGGCAGGCTAAAGCCGGTCCACCAACCGCTGGTCGCCATGGCCGAGCCGTGGGGAATCCTGGCGGGCTGGTCATAACCGATGATTTCGATGCGATAAGCGTCGATGGCGATGTCCTGCGTCGCGGATGCCAGCGCGATGCCAAGCGCCACGAGGCTGGTCCAGAAAAGACTCGTCTCTGGATCGGTCCAGGCGATTGCCACCATCAACAGCAGGATGACCGACTGCGCCGAGAGTATCCACGAGCGGCGCTGACCGAGCTTGCCGAGCAGCGGCGGCCGGAGTCGGTCAACCAGAGGCGCCCAGACAAAGTTGAAGGTGTAGACCGCGAAAATCGACCCGAAAAAACCAATGGCCGTGCGGGTCAACCCCGCCTCCTGCAACCACGCGGACATGCTGGAGCCGATCAACACCCAGGGAAAGCCGCTCGACATGCCGAGCGCGAAAATGACCAGCAGCCGCCGGTCGCGGTACAGAGCGAGGCTTTCAGCGAGCGAGTTGGTGTGTTGTGCGGACGTCTGTGGATTCACAGCGGCGCGGGACATCTAACCCGCACCGTCATTCCCGCGCAGGCGGGAACTCGCACGAGTTGTAGGAGCGGCTTCACAGGGTGTCGTTAAGCTCCATCGCAGACGTAGGTTGGTGCTGAGCGCAGCGAAGCCCAACGGGTACGCCCTGAGATACCACTGCAATTTGGGCTTCGCTGTCGCTCAGCGCTAACCTACGGAAGCCGTCGTGGACTCTTGTGGCACCCCCTTCAGCCGCGACAGTCGGTGTGACGAGCCCTGATAGCGGGCTCGGGTGCATTTCCTTACCCACTGATATTCGCGCAACTGACTGTACCATGGGACTAAGCAAGGACCACGGAGCGCCCTGGTGCAGTATCCGGGTCAGGGCTTTGCGTCGCGGCTTCAAGCTGCTCCCATAGAGAAAGTCTCGACATAACCACGTCGACGACTACAACTCGTAATCGTAGTCCAGCGTCAGCGGTGCGTGATCGGAAAATCGCTCATTCTTGTAGATGCTGGTGCGCCGCACCTTGTCCTTGAGGCCGGGCGTGACGATCTGGTAGTCGATGCGCCAGCCCACGTTTTTCGCCCAGGCCTGCCCGCGGTTGGACCACCACGTGTATTGCTGCGGCTTGTCGTTCACCGCCCGAAACGCGTCGACGAACTTGACCTCAGCGAAAAGCTGATCGAGCCAGGCGCGTTCCTCGGGCAAAAACCCGGAATTTTTCTGGTTGCCGCGCCAGTTCTCGATATCGATCTTGCGATGTGCGATGTTCCAGTCGCCGCAAATAATGTACTCGCGCCGCTTGCGCCGCAGGCTTTCCAGATGCGGCATGAAGGCGTCCATGAACCGGACCTTGGCTTGCTGGCGTTCGTCGCCCGAGGATCCGGATGGCATGTAAAGGGAAATTACACTGAGCTTGCCGAAGCGCATTTCGAGGTACCGCCCCTCGTTGTCGCATTCGTCGAACCCGAAACCCGCGATGATGTCGTCCGGCTGCTTACGGGCGTACAACGCGACGCCGGCGTAGCCCTTTTTCCGCGCATCGAAATAGCGGCAGTGATAGTTCTTCGGCGAGAACACCGGATCACCGAGCTGATCGATCTGCGCCTTGGTTTCCTGGATGCAGACCACATCGGCGCGTTGCTTCTTCATCCAGTCGAAAAAGCCCTTGCGCGCTGCCGCGCGGATGCCGTTGGCGTTGAGGGAGATGATTCTCACGCCGTGCAGTCAAGATGACTTCGGAAGGTGTTTTGGGTGCTCGCCGAGGGTCTCCAGCCGCACCAATCGCCGTTCGTGATCGATGAGTCGATCCGCAAGCTTGTCAACCGTATCCATTGTCATGTTCAGCTTCTCGCCGACCACGTGGACACCAGACAGCCGTTCGAGAATCTCTTTCACCATGCTCATACAGTCTGATCTCTGTGCAGGTGGTCGATCTCATTGAGCACGGCCGCCAACTTGATGTTAGTCTGATCAAGCCGATCAGCCATGCGCTGCAGCTCTTGCTCGGCAAGCCTGGACATCTCGTCCAACGCGGTGAGCTCGTCTTCTGTGGGATTACCGAGATATTGATCGATGGCCCGACGGATCTCGGCGGACATGGTGCTGCCGCGCTTCGCAGCGCGTGACTGCAGCGCGTTTTTCTGTACCGACTCCAAGTGGACCATAGTGCTTTGTTTGGACATCGCAGGCGGCTCCGTCAATATATAGTGGTATATACTACTATACGCCGAGCGGTCGTCCAATGTATCGCAACTTGCATGCACAGCCATCAATCTCGAGATAGGGCGCCATGAATCACGCCGCAGAATTCATCGAGTTCGCCATCGACCACGGCGTGCTGCGCTTTGGCGAATTCACACTCAAGTCCGGACGCGACAGCCCCTATTTTTTCAACGTAGGGGCGTTCTGCGACGGCGGCGCGCTGTCACGCCTGGGCAGATTCTACGCGCGCGCCATCGCCGATTCCGGCATCGCGTTCGACATGCTGTTCGGCCCGGCCTACAAGGGCATCCCGCTGGCAGCGGCGACAGCGATCGCCTTCGCCGACGTGCACGGGCGCAATATCGGCTACGCCTTCAACCGTAAGGAGGCGAAAGATCACGGTGAAGGCGGCGAAATCGTCGGTGCGCCGCTCGCCGGCCGCGTGCTGATTGTCGACGATGTCATCACCGCGGGCACGGCGCTGCGCGAGGCGATCGACATGATAAAGGCCGCGGGCGCCGCAGCGGTCGGGGTCGCGGTATCGTTCGACAGGCAGGAGAAGGGGCAGGGTGATCTGTCGGCGATCGAGGAGGCGCGACGGGAGTTTGGTGTTGAGGTTGTTGCGGTTGCCTCGCTCACGGACTTGCTCGCTTACGCAAGGTCTAGTTCGAGATTTGCGGAGATTCTGCCGGCAATCGAGCGTTATGGGCATCGGTATAGTGCGTGATGGGCGCGAGCGGGTTGTGTTGCGGGGCAGCGGCGCGGGGAGCTGGACCTTAGGGAATCTTGCCACCCGCGCACCAGGCCTTTGGCGCGGAATCGCCGTACCCGGAAGATCGCTTCACAGTGCCTGAGTTATCTAGGGAGGGCAGGGGAACACACGGCTGTCCAAAGTCCCCTTTTTCCTCTCCATGTGTACAGCCGCCGCGTGCACCCGTCGGTGCACGCGCGGCGAGCCCCGGTGATGCGCGCGGTGCATGGCATCACGGGAACTGATGTGAGTTCAATTAGTATTGAGTTCAATTAACTGAATGATCCGGCTCAAATGCCAGTATGCCGGGTCGAGATTCGGTGTCTGCAAGAACGACACCAATATTATGCCTTCGGTGCCCCTCATCGCCACGGAAATCGAATCATTTCCGCAGGAGCCCTTCAGTCCGCCAACGACCCGTCTTGCAACTTCGCATGCCTGCACCAATGTCATCGGCTCGGGCACGACCACCCAAATCGAAGAAGTCTCCCCGTTCTGGTACGTTTGGAACGTTACCCACGATAGCACCTGGTCAATGGCCTCGAGAAGCCGCGGTGCCAGGTCATGACGGACGCTGATGGAGACGATGCCCCCCCGAAAATGTACGTAGGCCGTGCCGTATCGGAACGTACAGCTGGTCCCGTCCCGCTCTAACCCGTATCCTTCTATGACGTACGCCGCGACCTCACATGGGTTACTTGCGGAAACATTCGGAATCTGGCTCTGGATGATGAGCCAGCGGTTTGCGCTGCGCACGGAATTCGGGGCAGAAGCAACAAAAATCAACGCCAACACAATGACTTGCGTCCACCTCATGGGATTCCTTTCCCACCGAGCCGATTCGTTTCGCGCTCAAGTGTGTAAGTTGTTGATGAGCGATGCCTCGGTTTCAGAAACCCGAGACAACAAATGTCGAGCAACCGCCTCCTTATCCGGGCGGTCAATAAGCCAACGACTTGACGCCGCGTCCCTCTGACTATGGCTGGGTAGCGGGACTGGCGCCTGTTTTGCGCAATTCCGAACAGGCAACGGATGAAATCGTTTCGCTTCTCTTCCGAGAGAAGCTCATGAACTCACGCTTCGAGCTCTGGAATGGGTGAGGTAACGTTGTGTCGCCTGGCGAGAGCCAGACGATGGGCCCCAACGAAGCATCGTGTTTCGGCCCGGTGGCGATGCTGACTTTTTATACCACGTTGGAAAAGCTTACGCAATGACGCCCCGTAATGTTGTTTGGTCGACTGACCTCTCGGGATGCGGGGTCTCGCCCGGCCGCCGCGATTCCCTGCAGCAAACACACCCGTATCGCGCCTGTCTCATTGCTTTTCCCTTCCGCGTCGCTATAATCGCGCGTCTTTCACCGATAACCCGGAACCCTCTATGCCAGGAATTCGTATCAAGGAAAATGAGCCCTTTGACGTGGCCCTGCGCCGCTTCCGCCGCTCCTGTGAGAAGGCGGGCGTGCTCACCGAAGTCAGGCGCCGCGAGTACTACGAAAAACCGACCACCGTTCGCAAACGCAAGGCCGCCGCCGCCGTCAAGCGTCATCTCAAGCGCATGTCCAAGCAGGACGCGCGTCGCACCAGACTTTATTAACCCCGCAAAACTCCCCGCATGCCCACTGCGTCTTCGCTAAAGTCGCGTCTTACCGATGACATGAAGACAGCGATGCGCGCGGGCGACAAGAGTCGGCTCGGCGTCGTCAGGCTGATGCTGGCCGCGATCAAGCAGCAGGAAGTCGATACCCGCGAAGAGCAGACCGACGAACAG
>JBPCXK010000036.1:0-9357 GCA_051008635.1 Gammaproteobacteria bacterium | reverse complement strand
TGCAAATTGTCCCACGGACACGATAGTTTTTAGTATCGTTTTTCAATTTTTGCGGGGCGAGGCGGTACTGCACACAAAAAGCATCGGCGACGCCCGCTGCCAAACCCGGGAAACGGGTGGGCTTCCTGAAAGGCAGGCCTGAGGATATGGATGGCCTCGTGGAGGAGGCGCCAGGGCTGCGTCAGCGGCTGAGTTCGTCCGCGAGGTAGGCGCGGATAATCTCATCGAAGTTGTCGTCCGCGCCGAAACCCATGGCATTGGCGCGTGCGGTGTCGAAGTCGCCGGGCCAGCCCGCTACGATCGCTTCGATCGCTCCATCCGGCTCCATGACGATGTGCTCGACCGCGTCTTCCCCCGCCACCCGACCGAGCGCGGCGATCATTTCACCGACCGAGACGCTCAGCCCCGGCAGATTGATCGCCCTCACATCGCCCCATAGCGCCGGTGCAAGCTCGTGTGCGTGCAACAGGTTATCGACCGCGGTGCGGGGCGACGTGATCCACATGCGTGTTTCTGCGGGCACCGGACACACGGCCTGCTGATCATTGAGCGGCTCGCGCACGATGCCGCTGGCGAATCCCGAGGCTGCCTTGTTCGGCTTGCCGGGGCGCACGGTGACCGTGGGGATACGTACGGCGCGCCCGTCGATGAATCCACGACGGGTGTAATCGGCGACCAGCAGTTCGCCGATGACCTTCTGGATGCCGTAAGAGGATTGCGGGGTCGGTGCGGTGTCGTCTGTGACGACGTCGGGCAACTCGCCCCCGAACGCGGCGACGGAACTTGCGAATACCAAGCGCGGCGCGTGCGGCAGCGCGCGGCAGACATCCAGCACGCCTCGCATGCCGTCGAGGTTGATGGCCATGCCCTTGTCAAAATCGGCCTCGGCCTCGCCGCTGACGACCGAGGCCAGGTGGAACACCGACTGCGTGTCCTTGGTGATGGCGCGCGCGAGCGCCTCTCGGTCGCGGATGTCGCCGACCAAAGCGCGGGCCCGCCTGTCTTTCGGACCGTCGGCTTCGATCGCGTCGAACAATATCAGCTCTTCGACAGTTTGACGCTCGCCGGCTGCGGCCAGCGTGTCTTTTCGCACAATCAGCTCGGCAAGACGCTGGCCGAGAAATCCACCGGCGCCTGTGACGACTACGCGCACTTGCTCAGGCTCTTCAGTCGCTTGTGGAAATTGATCATGCAGGACCGTTTTGCGACACCCTCTGAAGCCGCTCCCACAATAGCAGCTTTATTATACGGACACGGGCCAACGGCAATACCGCCTGTATCCGGCCCGCAGCGCGGGCTCGCGCCTTTGCAAATTTTTGTCTCCCGCCGGCGATCGCAGGGCCCGTTTGCCTTGCGTTAATGGCGATAAAACAGTACATAGGACACAGGCATGGCAGGGAATACGCCGCCATCGCATTCACTTTCAGGAACACCACATGACAACCAGCGTCAGCGGGGGCAGCGACCCGCAGCAGTCAGGTTTGCCCGACATCCGGATTTCCGTGCGACAGACCTTCGGCATAGACAGTGATCTCGACGTCCCCGCGTTCAGTCAGCCAAACGAGCATGTCCCGACGGTCGACGACGCGTACCGCTTCGATCACGATACCACCGTGGCGATTCTCGCCGGCTTCGCCTATGGGCGGCGCGTGTTGATCCAGGGTTATCACGGGACCGGTAAATCCACGCATATCGAGCAGGTCGCCGCGCGTCTGAACTGGCCGTGCGTGCGCGTGAATCTCGACAGCCACATCAGTCGCATCGATCTCATCGGCAAGGACGCGATCGTGATTCGCGACGGCCAGCAGATCACCGAGTTCAAGGAAGGCATCCTGCCGTGGGCCTACCAGAATCCAACGGCGCTGGTGTTCGACGAATATGACGCCGGCCGGCCGGACGTCATGTTCGTTATCCAGCGCGTGCTGGAGGCGGAGAGCCGCCTGACGCTGCTCGATCAGTCCCGCGTCATCCGCGGCCATCCCTCGTTTCGTTTGTTCGCCACCGCCAACACGGTCGGGCTCGGCGACACCACGGGTCTGTATCACGGCACACAGCAGATCAATCAGGCGCAGATGGACCGCTGGAACATCGTTGCCACGCTGAACTATCTGGAGCATGACGCCGAGGTCGGCATCGTGCTCGCCAAGGTTGCCCATTACGACACGGAGGAAGGCCGTGAAACCATACGTGCTATGGTGAATCTCGCCGAGCTCACGCGCAGCGGTTTCACGAACGGTGATGTGTCTACCGTCATGAGCCCGCGCACGGTCATCACATGGGCCGAAAACGCACTCATTGTCAAAGACCTCGGGTTTGCGTTTCGCCTCACGTTCCTCAACAAGTGTGACGAGATCGAGCGCCCGATCGTGGCGGAGTATTACCAACGCTGCTTCGGCGCTGAGTTGCCGGAAACGGGCGTGAAAGTCACCCTGACCTGAAAGCCGACCACGGCTCAATGGACGCCGATCAAAAACTCGAAGAGTTTCAGCGCGCCACCGCCGCGGCCACGCGTGCGTTGGCAAAAGACGGCGAGCTGAGCGTCGAGTTCGTGGCTGCGCCCGCGTCGGTCAGCGGCTCCACCGTGCGCCTGCCGCGGCCCGCCCGCAACCTGCCCTACGAAGAGGTGAGTCAGGTCCGCGGTGAGGCGGACGCGATCGCGCTGCGCCGCCGGTATCACGACACCGGTATTCACGCCCGCGCGACGCCAGCAGACGCGGTGGCCCGCGAGGTCTTCGAGGCCATGGAGCAAACGCGTTGCGAGACGCTTGGCGCTCGGCGCATGGCGGGGGTAGCGACGAATCTGGATGCCGCACTCGAACAGCACTGTCGCAGGATGGGGTTTGCCCAGATCACGGAGCGCGAGGAAGCGCCCCTTGCCGATGTGATGCGATTGCTGACGCGCGAAACATTGGCCGGCGCCGCGCCGCCTCCGGTCGCGGCCAAGGTCGTCGATTTGTGGCGTTCGCAGGTGAGCGCGGATGCGCGCATGGCCATGTCTCAGTTGTCGCAGCATCTCGACGATCAGCAAGCCTTTGCCGATGTCAGTCGCGCCGTGTTGACCGCGCTCGGCATTCTCGACGAAGCGCAGCCGAGCGACGAAAACATGGACGATCAGGACGAAGACGAGGACAGCGAAGAGGACAGCCAGGACAGCGCATCGTCCGAGCAATCAGATCAGGATGACGCTGACGACACGCAGGACAGCGACGAAGAATCGGCGGGCGAGGCCACCGACCAACAGACCGCTGAGCTTGCCCTGACGGATATCGGCGCCGACTCACCGCAGTCCGACGGCGAGCAGCCTTTCGCTATCTTCAGCGGGCGCAACGAACCCGACAGGATCCCGTATCGGGCCTTTCTCGAGGACTACGACGAAGTCGTCAACGCCGCTGAGTTGTGCAGCGCCCGCGACCTCGCGCAACTGCGCCAGCATCTCGACCAGCACCTCGGCCGTTTGCACGGTGTCATTGGCCGCCTCGCCAATCGTCTGCAACGCCGCCTGCTCGCAAAGCAAACACGCGCCTGGGAGTTTGACCTCGAAGAAGGTTTGCTCGACTGCGCGCGCCTTGCCCGCGTGGTCGCCGATCCGCGCTGTCCCTTATCGTACAAACACGAGAAGGAAACACAGTTTCGCGACACCGTCGTCACGCTGCTGATCGACAACTCCGGATCGATGCGCGGGCGGCCTATCATGGTTGCGGCAGTAAGTGGCGACATCCTCGCCTCGACGCTGGAGCGCTGCGGCGTGAAAGTCGAGATCCTCGGTTTCACCACGCGCGCATGGAAGGGCGGGCAATCGCGCGAACGCTGGCTGGAACAGGGCAAGCCGCAAACGCCCGGACGACTCAACGATTTGCGCCACATCATCTACAAATCGGCCGACACGCCATGGCGCCGCGCGCGGCAAAGCATGGGTCTGATGCTGCGCGAGGGTATTCTCAAGGAAAACATCGATGGCGAGGCGCTGCTGTGGGCGCATCAACGCCTGCTTGCACGACAGGAAGAACGCCGCATCCTGATGGTGATCAGCGACGGCGCGCCCGTTGACGACTCCACGCTATCCGTCAACAGCGCGGATTACCTCGAACGGCACCTGCGCGATGTGATCGCCTACATCGAAAACCGCAGCCCGGTGGAATTGTTGGCGATCGGCATCGGTCACGACGTCACGCGCTACTACAAGCGCGCCGTCACGCTCACCGACGCCGAAGAGCTCGGCGGTGCGATGATGGAAGAGCTGGCCGCCTTGTTCGACAACGACACCGGCCCGGAGCCGTGGCACAGGCGGAGAAGGCCAGGGTAGCGAGCGTGCACCGCGGTAAGGGTTTTGCAGGAGCGACTTCAGTCGCGAATTCGAAGTAAGGTTGCACTATTCGCGGCTGAAGAGGGTGTCGCAAAAGTCAAAGACGACACCTGTAGGTTGGCGCTGAGCGATAGCGAAGCCCAACGTGCAGCGGTATCTCAGGGCAATTACTTCTGTACAAGCGGCTTCAGCCGCGAATGAAAAAGCGCTTGTCTATTCGCGGCTGAACCCGCTCCTACAAAACCGCTCCTACAATCTCCTCACCCACCACGCAGCGGCGGCATGATCGACAACTGATCGTTCTCGCTCAGCTTGCGCTCGGCGCGCTCGCTGACGGGCACGACTTCGCCGTTCAGCGCGACAAGGTAGTTCGTATCCGGCATACCGAGTTTTCTGATGACATCCACGGGTGTGGCGCCTTCCGATACCTCCAGCTCCGCCTGGTTACGCTTGCCGCCGGGCGGCAGATATTTGCCCAGAAGACCGCCGGTTTTGATGTTGATTCTTACCTTGCTCACAAACCCAGCCTTTCGCGTGTCTTCTTCGTGGGCACGCCGTCCTTGTTCCAGCCACGCGCCTCGTAGTATTCGGGCAGCATCTTGTCGAGCTCGGCGACCTGACCTTTCGCCGTGCCAGATGGCGCGGGCACTTCGAGCAGGCGTTTCGGCAGTGTGTCGTCGGCGGCGGTCAAGCCAGCGGCCAGGTTATATTCCCGCTCCAGGTTCCAGACCCGTTCACCGGTTTCCGTGAGCCGGTCCGCCGTCCACTTGCCTTCGCAAGCCGCGTCGATCTGTTTCGCGTAATCCTCGATGCCCCAGGCCGCGGCGGTAAACACGCACAGCCCCGACGAGTCGATGGCGGCGACGCGGTCTTGCGATTCCTTGCAGGGTTTGGCCTTGCCCTTGCCTGTGGTGTCTTCCATGTCTTCGGCAAACACGTCGTGCTTCATATGGCAGGCGCCGCGATTGCTGGTGGCGTAGCCGAGGCCCATGCCTTGCAGGGCGCGCGAGTCGTAGCCCGCGAATTCCTGACCCTTGACCGTCATGGAAACCTCGGGGTGGCCGTACTTTTCGCACAGGCGTTTGGAACCCAGCGCGAGGACCTGGCCGAAGCCCTCATACTTGCCGGTCTTTTCCGCCATGACGGCGAGCGCCTCCGCGTTGCCGAATTTCAGCGCCACACCATCGGTATCCTTATCGGTGATAACGCCTTTTTCGTACAGCTCCATCGCTGCGGCCAGCGTGCCGCCGAACGAGATCGGGTCCATGCCGTGCTCGTTCATCATGTAGCCGGCAAAGGTCAGTGCGTCGATGTCGTCGACGCCGCAGGCCGGACCGAAGGCGTAAGCGGTCTCGTATTCGAGTCCGCCGGAGGCGTGCCAGTATTCGGGGCGGTTCACGATGGTAAAGTGATGCTTGTCGATATGCGCGATGCGCCCACAGGCGATCGTGCAACCGAAGCAGGCTTTGTTGGTGAGCAGATTGACGTGACCGTTGGGCTTCGGCGTCGCCATGGCGTCGGGGTTGATGTGCTCAACGCCCTCGAACTGCACCTGCTCGAAGTTGCGCGTCGGCAGGCCGCCGAATTCCTGCATCATGTCGATCATGGAGTTGGTGCCGAGCTCGGTCAGCTCGCGGCGGCCGTCGTTGTCCCACAAGGTGGCCTTGGCTTCCTTGATGACCTTCATGAACTTTTTCGGATCCTTGACCTGCACGCCGACCGATCCGCCTACTGCCACGGCTTTGAGATTCTTCGAGCCCATCACCGCGCCCACGCCCGAACGGCCGGCGGCGCGATGCAGATCGTTCATCACGCAGGCATAGCGTACACCGCGTTCGCCCGCGACGCCGACGGATGCGACCTTGAGCTGTGGGTTCTGATGATGCGCCTTGATCCAGCTTTCAGTGTTCCACACCGTTGTGCCCCAGATTTCATCGGCGGGCAGTATCTCGGCCTTGTCGTCGACGATGTGGACGTAAACGGGTTTGGGTGATTTGCCTTCGACGAGCAGCAAGTCGTAGCCGGCGAATTTGAGCTCGGCGCCGAATTTACCGCCGGAGTTCGAGCAGGCGATCGCGTCCGTCAGCGGCCCTTTGGTGACAACAACGTAGCGCCCGCTGGTCGAGGCCATCGTGCCGGTCAAGGGGCCGGTCGCGAAGATCAGCACGTTCTCCGCGCTCATTGAATCCGCCTTCGGGTCCATGTTCTCCATCAGATATTTCGAGCCCAGTCCGCGTGCACCGAGATAGTCCTTCGCCCATTTCATCTCGAGCGGTTCGCTCTCCGCTTTGCCCTCGGTAAGATTCACGCGCAAAATTCTGCCTTGCCATGCCATGACGTTTGTTCCTCAGTTGCGCGGTTGGTTGTCGGTCGCAAGCGCCCATTTGCGCATGCGTTCGTAGCCGGTCCAGTCCGAGTCGACATAGGTGATCGCGCCGGTGGGGCAGGCGTGTGCGCACTGCGGGTCGCCGCCGCATAGATCGCACTTTGCGACCTTCTTGCTGTCGTGATCGTAGTTCACGGTGCCGAACGGGCACGCGATGGTGCACACCTTGCAACCGACGCAGAGGTCTTCATTCACTTCTTTCGCGCCGGTCGCCGCGTTGAGCGCGATGGCTTCAACCGGACAGGCGTGCATGCACCAGGCCTCGTCGCATTGGGTGCAGGTGTAGGGCACGGCGGTGCGCCCGTGTTCGAACTCGAACACTTTGATTCGCGATTTGGCGGGGTTGAATACACCCTCGTTTTCGAACGAGCAGGCCAGCTCACACTGCAGGCAGCTCGTGCATTTTTCCGGGTCGATCAGGAGTGATTTCATGGTTTCGGTCTCGCCAGCAACGATGCTCTGTGTCGGTATGCGGTTCCGCGCAACTCTACTCGATTTGCTGGCAACGGCATAGGGGGCGTTGCGCCCGGAGTCTACTGCCAGATGGCGTCGCCGAGCTCTGCCTTTTTTGCATCCCACCCAGCTTTGTTCAGCACGGTGACATGGTAGGTTTCGATCAGGCGCTCAAGTGCGCCGCTGCGTCTGCCATGGTACTGCGTCAGCCGGCCGGGCGCTGCGTGGACAATGACGTCATCGGCAGGCTCTATGAACTCCATCGCCGCCGTTACGCCTGCGGGTGACATCACGGTCAGCACTTTGGCTGCGCCGTGAGTGAAGCCGCGCAGGCCGTAGAGGGTCATCGATGCAGCTGCGAGGCGTCATAGTTGCGGGCGGTGAATCCAGTAACGACAATGATCACCGCGATCGCAACACTGAATTCCAGCACCCCCCGAAATCTGGCGCTGTTGTCGGCGGCGACCAGCATCGCGACTTGCCACTGTGACGAGCTAACCATGAATCAATATCGCCGCGGACATTCCGTCAAAGAAGAGCGCCCCAAGCCGATCCGTTTTGCCCGATGCTGTCGCTACAAGAGCGATGAATACGGCCGACAATCCCCAGGCCGTTGAGGCACTCGGATTCCAGGTCTTTTCGGGCATGGGCGTTGACCGAGCGTGAGCTATCGAGGGTTGCGCACCAACTCGATAGCCCAGCGCTCGTCCTCCAGTGTGTGCTCGACCGTGAAGGCGCCTTCGATACTCACGTCGCTCCATTTCGTAGCCATGGTTTCGGCCATGACGTACTTCTTATATCCGGCAAGGGCCGCTTCGACACCGGGTGTGCCCGTAATCCTGAGAGTAATACGATCCGAGACATCCAGCCCGGCCTGTTTGCGCGCCTCCTGTACGGTGCGCACCAGCTCCCGCGCCAGGCCTTCGCGCTCGAGCGCTTTATTGAGACGTGTGTCCAGACCCACCAGGTACCCGCCTTCCTGCGCGCAGGCGTAGCCTTCGGCGGCTGTGGTTTCGACGAGCACGTCCTCCGGCTCGAAGTTCAGGGTTTCATCCCCGGCCAACAGCTCGAATGCCCTGCCGGCCGCGACCGCTGTGGCAATGCTTGCGCCATCGGTTTTGTCGAGCGCCTCGCGAATCGCCGGGATCTTTTTGCCGTAGCGTTTGCCGATGCGGGGCAGGTTGGGCTTGATCTGGTAGCTGAGCAGGTCTTCGTCGTGCGTGGTCAGCTCCAGCGACTTGACGTTGAGCTCTTCGAGGATCTGATCCTCGTGACTCTCGACTGCTGCCGCGGCCTTGTCGTGCGGC
Organism: Gammaproteobacteria bacterium; assembly: GCA_051008635.1. Taxonomy (GTDB): domain Bacteria; phylum Pseudomonadota; class Gammaproteobacteria; order JBPCXK01; family JBPCXK01; genus JBPCXK01. Next base: position 908 of record JBPCXK010000036.1, on the reverse strand, counting down.
ACGCGCACGAGCAGGCGCGACAGCGGTTGACGCACGCGAATCCTGCTGTTGTTGCGCGCGGCGCGTCCCAAGCCCACGACATTTTGCACGACGTCGATCTCATGGATGAGCCCGGGGTTCGCCCTGGTGGTGTCGCTCTTCGGCCACTCGGCCATGTGTACGCTAAGCGGTGCGTCGTTCTCCACTTTGCGCACCAGATTCTGGTACACGACCTCCGGCAAAAACGGCATCAGCGGCGCCATCAGCCGGTGCACGACGTGCAGGCACTCATAAAGCGTGAGATACGCCGCTTGTTTGTCGTCGCCCGCGGCCGCCTTCCAGAAACGTCGGCGGTTGCGGCGCACGTACCAGTTGCTGAGTTGGTCGACAAAACGCTCGACCGCCTCGCCCGCGCCGCGCGCGTCGTAACGTTCCATCCCCTGAGTCGTGGAGTCAATAGTCCGCTGCAGCAAGGCGAGAATCCAGCGGTCGATCTCAGGGCGTTTTTGGACAGGTACGTCCTCACTCAGATCGACTTTGTCGAGCTGCGCATACATCACGAAAAATGCATACGTGTTCCAGAACGTGTTGATGAACGTGCTCGCGACTTCACGCACGAGATCGACCGAGATGCGCTTCTGCGCCTCGGGCGCGATCCGCGCCGCCAGATACCAGCGCAGCGGGTCCGCGCCAACAGCGTCGAACACGTCGTACGGGTTGACGATGTTGCCGACCGACTTCGACATTTTCTTGCCGTCCTTGTCGACGATGTGTGCGAGACACACGCAGTTGCGATAAGCCACGCTGTCTGAGACCAGCGTTGCGATCGCGTGCAGCGTGTAGAACCAGCCGCGCGTCTGGTCGATGGCCTCGCAGATGTAGTCGGCGGGAAAATGCTGTGCGAACTTGTCCTGGTTCTCGAACGGGTA
>JBPCXK010000035.1:0-10545 GCA_051008635.1 Gammaproteobacteria bacterium | reverse complement strand
ACGAACGTCTCGTATTCACTTTCCTTGACCGCATGATACGCGGTGACAAACCGTTCGCCGAACAGCTTGCGCAACGGCTCGCAATCCGTGAGTGCGCGCAAGGCCTCTTCCAGCGAGCGCGGCAGGCTGTACGGCTCGTCGTAGGCGCTGCCCTCCAGCGGTTGCGTTGGTTCGAGGCCGTTGATCATGCCGAGATAGCCGCAGGCAAGTGACGCCGCAATCGCCAGATACGGGTTCGCGTCCGCGCCGGCCACGCGGTTCTCCACGCGCCGCGAAGCCGGCTCGGACAACGGCACGCGCAGCCCGGCCGTGCGATTGTCGTAGCCCCAGTGCACGTTGATCGGCGCGGCGTGAAATCGCGTGATGCGGCGGTAGGAATTCACGTTTGGCGCGAGCAGCGACATGGCGGACGGCAAGTACTGCTGCAAACCCGCGATGAAGGCGAGGAAAAGCCTGCTCGGCTCGCCCTTGTCGTCCGCAAACACATTGTGACCGGTGTTGCTGGCCGTAACACTCTGATGGATATGCATCGCGCTGCCGGGCTCATTTTCCATGGGCTTACCCATGAACGTGGCGTAGATCTTGTGACGCAGCGCCGCCTCGCGCACCGTGCGCTTCATGAGAAACACCTGATCGGCGCGGTCGAGCGCCTCATCGTGATTGAGGTTGATCTCTATTTGCGCGGCGCCGGACTCATGGTTCATCGTGTCGATTGCCAGCTGCTGTTCCTCGGCATAGTCGTAGATGTCGTCCAGCAGCGGATCGAACTCGTTCAGCGCGTCGATGCTGTAGGATTGCCGCCCGGCCTCGGCGCGCCCCGAACGGCCGATCGGTGGCTCGAGCGGATAATCCGCATCGGTATTCGGCTGCACCAGATAAAACTCGAGCTCGGGCGCGACCACGGGCTCCCAGCCGCGCTCGCGATAGAGCGCCAGTATCCGGCGCAACACATAACGCGGCGCCATCTCCACCGGCGAGCCGTCGGCGTAGTAGCAATCATGGATGACCTGCGCGGTCGGATCCGTGGCCCACGGCACCGAGCGTATGGTGTTCGGGTCGGGCCGCAAATGCATATCGATCTCGGCCGGATGCATAGCGCGGCTGTCCTGGGGATAATCGCCGGTAACGGTTTGCAGAAATATTTCTTCCGGCAAGCGCATGCCGTCTTCCTGGCAAAATTTGTTCGCGGGCATGATCTTGCCGCGTGCAATACCGGACATGTCGGGCACAAGCGCTTCGACCTCGGTGATGCGATGCTCCTTGAGCCAGATAGCTATGGCGTTCATGTTGCTATCGCGCGGCATGTTCACGCACCGCGTCGCCGAAGGCGCGAAATAATGCAACCGAAAATGGATTTTTCATCACCTGCCATTCAGGATGCCACTGCACGGCGAGCGCAAAAGCCGGTGACTCGTCGACGCGGAACGCCTCGATCAGATCATCGGGGGCAGTCGCCTCGACGATCAAGCGCTCGCCCAGACGATCGACGCCCTGACTATGCAGCGAATTCACCATCACAGTTCGGGCGCCCACGAGCCGTTCGAGCATGCCGCCCGGTGTCAATGCGACCTCGTGCCGGAGAGCGAACATGACTTCCGGTGGCTCGTTCGGCGGCTCGCGGTGATCCATCTGGCCGGCCACGTCATGTACTTTCTGGTGCAGCGTGCCACCAAACGCGACGTTCATCTCCTGCAAACCGCGGCACACCGAAAACAACGGCAACCCGGCGTCCACCGCAGCAACGATCAGCGGCAAAGTCGTGGCATCGCGGCCGGGATCCACGAGCGTGTCGGGATCGATCAGCGTTTTGTCATAGCGATGCGGCTCGACGTTGGACAAGGCGCCGGTCATCAGCAGACCATCGACCTGATCGAGCACTTCGCCGATGTCCAAACGGCTACCGAGCGATGGAATGAGCACGGGCAATCCGCCGGCGGCGTTCACCACGGCGTCGATGTATTTTTCGCCCGCCATGTGGAAATAGTGGTGCCCGACGATCTTGCGATCGGTGGCGATCCCGATGAGCGGGCGTCTGTCGTGTGCGGTCAAGGCGGTACCAGGATTCTTCGCAGCGCCTAGATTAGCGCAGTCGCCATCCAGAGGACAGACGACAGAAGACTGAGGACTGGATCAGGAGCTGATGACAGATGACTGATAAACTGGGGAAAGAAGACTAACCCAGGCCAGTCCTCAATCTTCTGTCCTCAGTCCTCTGTCCTCAGTCCTCAGTCCTCTGTCCTCAGTCCTCAGTCCTCTGTCCTCTGTCCTCAGTCCTCTGTCCTCAGTCCTCTGTCCTCTGCCCTCAGTCCTCTGTCCTCTGCCCTCAGTCTTCTGTCCTCAGACATCAACGGTCCAGTCGGCGTCTTCATGCTTTTGCCAATACAGATCCCTGATCTGGGCGGTGACGGGGCCGGGTTTGCCATCGCCAATATCGCGCCCGTCGACACGGGTTACGCTCATCACCCCGCCCGCGGTGGAGCTTATGAATACTTCATCGGCGTGATAGAGCCGCTCGGCAGTCAACAAGCCGTACTCCATCGGTAGACCCAGCTCTTCACACAGAGCCATTACCGTGCGGCGGGTGATGCCTTCGAGTACGCCGGTTTGTGGTGTAGTCACGCGCTCGTTGCTCACAATGAACAGATTGAAGCCGGGGCCTTCTGCGATGCAACCCTTGAGATCGACCAACACGACGTTCTCCGCGCCGCGATCGTAGGCGTCGAACAGCGCAACGACAAAATCCAGCCAATGATAATTTTTTATCGTGGGATCGACCGATGCGGGTGGGATGCGCGTGACCTTGCTCACCGCGATGTGCAGGCCCCGCGCCCGCTGCTCCTCGTCCGCGATCCAGCCAAACGGAATCGCGAATGCAATGAAGCGGTTGACGGCGTCGCGCGGATCACGACTGAAGGTGGGTGAAACGCCGCGCGTGCATATCATCTCGACATAAGCGTTGTCGAGTTCCGCACGCTTCACGCACTCGCGCAGAATTTCGACGAGGCGCTCACGGTCGAATGGTAGAGCCAGTCTGAGCTGGTCCATGCCGTGGTAAAACCGCTCTAGGTGCCAGTCGAGGCGAAAGAAGCGACCTTGCCACACGTGTACGACATCATAAGTCGCATCGGAGCGCAGAAATCCCCAATCGAGGATCGGCAACTTCGCCTCGGCCAGCGAACAGTATTCGCCATCGATAAAGGCGATACCCGGCGGAAAGCCGGTCTGCACGGCTTTCGGCGTGAGCGAACGTTCAGCAGCCATTGATGTATCTCTACTGTCTGATCTCTACGACGCGCCCGCTTGCTATCCGTTCCAGCGCTGTGGTGCTGTATCGATTCTGAACCGATATCACGCCATTGCGTTTGCGCGCTCCTGCCAGAAGCTCATGCCCATATCGCGATACATCTCGACCGACTTCGCGGTATGTTTATTGGCCTCCTGCCGCTTCCCTTCGCGACGGGCGAGCCGCCCGAGACCGGCGTGGCAGTGAGCGGCAAGCGGGCGCATGCCCAGCGTCTCCGCAAATTTCAGCGCTGCGCGATAATGGCGGCGCGCGGTTACGATGTTGTCCGAGTCGGGGTGCGCAGTGATCTCGCCGAGCACGCGCAGCGCATGCGCCTCGTGGCCGCGCTCACGGCGCTTGCGGGCAAGCTCCAATGCTTGTTCCGTGGTGGCGAGTGCGTCGCCAACCCGGTTGGCCAGCAACTGCGCCTCGCCCAACTGCACGCCAACGAGCGAACGACACAATCCCAATCCCATGGATTCATAGTCCGCTAGAGCCTCCTCCAACAAAGTCGTGCCTTCGGTAACCCGGTCGGAAAGCGCATACGCGTGACCAAGAAATCCCATGATGAACGGCGAGAGATACGTCAGCCTCCACTCGCGAATCAGCTCGAAGGCCTGCTCCAGCGTCTCGATGGCCTGGTCGAGCTCTCCTTTTACGCCGTGGAAATACCCGAGATCGTAATAGATATGCGCGATATTGAACGGATGCCCCACCTCCTTGGCGATTCGCAGCGCCTCACGTCCGTGGGTCATGCCGGCGTCGAACTCCCCGCGCTCAGCCAGCGCCCACACCAGCCAGGACCGGGCCACCACGGCAGGGACGAACGGTAGGCCGCAGCGCTCGCGGCTTAGATCGCCTTTGAGCGCGTCCACGGCCTCCTGAAACAAAGTCTCGGCGCGCCGGCAGTCACCCGACGTCACATAGGCGCATCCCAGATAAAAATTCGCGCCAACTCCGAGCGCAAGGTCATCAGGCTCTTCGTTGATTTTCAACGCATCATTGGCCGCCTTGAGCGCCTCCTTGGAACGGCCGAGCTGCCAGAGGCTTGCGCTCATGTACACGGACGTCCATCCGGTTCGTCTGGGATCATTGAGCTTTTTGGCCAGGCGCTCGGCCTCGTGAAGATGCGAAAGGATTTCTTCGAATTGGCCGATCGACCATAGCGCGTTGCGCAGGTCGAAGCGCAGGTCGATGTCCTGCTCCAGGGACTCGGGTGTCTCCGGCAGGTGGGAACCGACCGACAGCGCGAGCTCGAATTGAGCAACCGCTTCACGCACGGCCGCGTGATCCATGGCCTCGAGACCGGCCTGTTGCAGATACGTGAAGGCCTTGTCCCAGACCTCGCCCTGGTAGGCGTGATGGGCGAGCAAATCGATCTTCTCGATCGGGTCGCTCCCGACCTGGGCTTCGAGAACTCGTACTATCAGCGCGTGCAGGCGTCTTCGCCGACTGATCAGAATAGTCGCGTAGGCGGCGTCCTGCACCAGCGAGTGCTTGAACGTGTAAGTCGCATTGGGCGGTGAGCCACGCCGAAAGACCATCCCCGATTCGACCAGCCGCTCGAGCGGGGCGCTGATCTCGTCGTCGCTTTTGTCCGAGACCGCGGCAAGCAAGTCATAAGAAAACTCACGGCCAATAATTGCGCCGATCTGTGCGATCTCCTTGGCTTCACCAAGCCGGTCGAGACGCGCCACCAGGGACGACTGAAGCGTGGCCGGTATCAGATCATCGGTTGCTTTATGATCCATGGAGACGCTTTCCACGACTGACTTTGTCAGCTCCTCGACGTACAAGGGCACGCCGTCAGCGCGCACCACGATGCGCTCGACGATCGCATCCACCAGTTCGCGCCCGCCGACCGAGTGCGCGATCTCCGCGGCCTGCTTGCGTCCGAGACGATTCAGCGCGATCGAGCTCAGGTGAGGGTGATCGGGCCACAGCGGCGTATACTCCGGCCGGTAAGTAATCAGCATGAACACTGCCTGATCGGCAATACGCGACATGATCTCGCCGACGAAATCCCGCATGGACGGGTCGATCCAGTGCGCGTCTTCAACCACGGACAGAACAGGTCGGCGCCTGCTCAAGCCCACAAGTTGCTCGATCAGCGCTTCGATAGTGCGATGTCGCAACTGTTGCGGCGTCAGGTCGAGCGGGCCGTAGCGCTCTTCTCCGGGCAGCGAGAGCAACTCCGCGAATATTGGCGCCATGGCTTTGACGTCATCCTTGAGCTCCCTCAGCAAAGTCTCCAGCTTGTTCAGCTTGACGGCGTCGTTGTCCTCGCTCGATAAACCCGCCGCCCGCCACAGCCGTTGGATGACGGGATAAAACGCGCTGTTGCTGTGATGCGGGGAGCACTGGTAGTGCAGGTTGAAACGCGGCCCGCCGTCGATCTGGTTCCTGAAATCCTGCACCATGCGAGACTTGCCGATTCCGGCCTCGCCCGATAACAGCACGACCTGCCCCTCGCCACCCTTGGCCAGCTCCCAACGCTCGCGCAGGAGGCCCAGCTCGTGCTCACGCCCGACCAGGCGGGTCAGCGTGTCGCCGTGCGCCGCCTCGAACCGGCTCTCTACCGCGCTTTCACCGATCACGGCCCAGGCAAACACCGCCTCGGAGAAGCCTTTCAAGTCATGCGGGCCTTGCTTCTCCAGCTCGAAGGTCGTGCCGAGCAGATCTCGCGTGGTCGCACTGATGACCACCTGCCCGGTCTCGGCAAGGCCCTGAAGACGGGCGGCGAGGTTAGGCGTCTCCCCGGTTACCGCTTTCATATCCGCCGCATCGCCGACCAGATCACCCACCACAACCTGCCCCGTCGCGATGCCGACACGGGCGCGCAGTTGCTCACCGTTATCGACTCTGACGCTTTCGACCGCAGCTACCGCTTCGAGCCCGGCACGTACCGAACGCTCGGCTTGATCCTCGTAAGCTCGTGGCCAGCCAAAGTAGGCGAGCACGCCGTCACCCATAAACTGGGCCACGTAGCCGCCATAGCGCGCCACCGCGTCAGTCACGACGCTGCGATATCGCCGCAGTACCTCGCCCAGGTCCTCAGGGTCGAGCCGGCGAGACAGCTCGGTCGAGCCAGCGAGATCACAGAACACCACCGTGAGTTGTCGGCGCTCGGCTTCGCCTTCGGAGGGCCACCCGGGCTGACCGGCCTCGCTCTGCGCGGCTTCTTCCGGCTGCAGCGTTGCAATCGCAGCAAGCAACACGCGCCGGTGACCCAGGGAAACCCCGAGCTCCTTCAGGTCCTCGTCGGTCAGGTACGCCAGCGCCCGAAACTCGACGTCGTTGTCCTCAAACGCTTTGGCGTACTGACCCAGGCCGAGGCCCTCGAGCCATTGTCCAACGTAGTCATTCATGGTCGATCCACCCGGCTCCTATTATAGGTGTGAATCCCGGGTTTGGAATCAAAATGGCATCTGCTGTGCGTTAGCGGCATACGTCCGGCGCGAACGGCCGCCCCGGCAGGCTCTGCCCGCAATAGTTGCCGGAGACTCGACTTTGTGTTGCCATCGTGTTTTCTAACGATAAACGGCTGTATCAGAGGAGTTATTCCGACAATGTCAACCAAAGCGCCGCAATGCATGGCCGATGCCCTGCCGGACAAGGAACGCGTGTCCGAGGCGAAGGCGAAGTTACAGGAGGCCGGGGTCAAGTACATTTTCTCGTGCTGGATCGATTTGCTCGGCGTGCCAAAGACCAAACCGGTCCCGATCAGCGACTTCGAGCTGTTGTGCCAGGGCAAGGGACCGCAGTTCGCGGTGCACTCCGTTTCGTTCGTGCCGGAGCTGGGCCCGGCCGATCCTGATCAGATCCCTGTCCCCGATCTCGATACCCTCGTTGTCTGTCCCTGGAATCGGACCTGCGCATGGATGGTCGCGGACCTGTGGTGGGAGGACAAGCCGTACAAGCTGTGCCCGCGCAGCGCCTTGAAACGGATTGTCGCGAATGCGGCAGAGGCCGGTTATGCGGTCCACGCGGGTATCGAACCCGAATTCATCGTCATGCGTTGGGAAAACGGCCAGCCGGTGAAAGCCATCGATAGCGATCCGCTGCCGGGCGAGGGCGTGCGTCCACGGCGGCAGGCCTTTGGTTATGACACAGAGTACTCGTTCGATTCCATGGGCTTTCTCGGCAACATGATCGATATTCTGGAAGACCTGGGCTGGAATCTCCACGACGTGGTGTGCGAAGGCGCCTACTCGCAGTTCGAGCTCGACTTTCACTACACCAACGTGCTCGAAATGGCCGACCGTTTCGTGTTCCTGCGCGTGCTGTTGAAGGAAATTGCCAAACAACACGGCATGTTCGTGACCTACATGCCCAAGCCGACTACCGGCGACTGGCGCTCCGGTGCGCACATGAATACGTCCCTGACGGCGGTCAACAAGCCGGATGTCAACATATTCCAGAGTCCCGACGGCGGCTGGGCCGACCCGGTGTTCAATGCGGTCGGCGGTTTGTTGCGTCACGGCGGCGCGCTGACGGCCATCGCCTGCTCGACGGTCAACTCGTACAACGGACTCGTGCCAAGAGTCGGTGGCTTCGAGGGCGGCACGGTGACCTGGGCGCCGACGCACATGACTTACGGGCACAACAACCGCTCGGCCATGTTGCGGCTACCGCAAAGCCGGTATTGCATAGAGAACCGCGCGTCGGACATGTGTATGAATCCTTATCTCGGGCTCGGCATGACGGCAGCGGCGATGATCGAAGGCATCGCCAGCAAATACGATCCGGGTGAACCGCTGAACCAGGACCTCTACGCCATGACCGAAGCGCAGATACGGGCATCAGGCGCGCAGCGCCTGCCGCGCAACCTCCTGGAGGCTATCGAAATTCTCCGCGACGATCCGCTCGCCACGGAAGTGATGGGCGAGACCATGCACAACTCGTATCTGGCCTACAAGATCGATGAGTGGGAACGCTATCACCAGACGGTGACGGATTGGGAGGTGCAGGAGTATCTGCGCTTGTATTGATCTCTATCGTGGCGGTCGGCTACCAGATCTTCGAGTTGGGTTCGCTGCAACTGCAGTCCGGCGGCTCGCTGCCCGATGCAAAGCTGGCATACCAGACCTACGGCAAGCTGAATGCTGCGCGTGACAATGTTGTCGTATTGCCGACGTTCTATACCGGCACGCACATGCGCAACGAAGGGTTCTTCGGCGCGGGGCGCGCTATAGACCCGGCCAGACATTTCATCGTGTCGGTCGATCTGTTCGGCAACGGCATATCGTCTTCGCCGAGCAACACGCCTGCGCCGTATGATGGCCCGCGCTTCCCGAAGATCACGCTGCATGACAATGTCCATTGCCAACATCGCTTATTGACGGAGGTCCTGGGCGTCGAACGCGTAGCACTGGCTGCCGGTTGGTCCATGGCAGGATGCCAGGCGTACGAGTGGGCTGCGCAGTATCCGGAGTATGTCAGCGCTATCCTGCCGTTTTGCGCATCGGCGAAAGCTTCGGTGCACAACATCGTGTTTCTCGAGGGTGTGAAGGCGGCCTTGCTGGCCGATGCTGCTTTCATGGAAGGTAACTATGAGAGCCCGCCCGAACGAGGCTTGCGCGCATTCGGACGCGTGTACGCCGGTTGGGCGTTTTCGCAGGCGTTTTACCGCGAGGAACTTTATAAAGAGCTCGGATTCGAAACCGCTGGAGACCTGCTCGACGACTGGGGGCTGGATCACCTCACTAACTGGGATGCCAACGATCTCCTCGCCAAGCTGTGGAGCTGGCAACGTGCCGACATCAGCGGCAATGAACGCTACGGCGGCGACTTCAAGCGCGCGCTCGCCGCAATCCGGGCCAGGGCCATTGTGATCCCCTGCAGCACCGATCTTTACTTTCCGCCCGAAGACAATGCCGTCGAAGTTTCGCACATGCCGCACGCGGAGCTGCGCGTATTCGAGTCCCCTTGGGGACACTGCGTCGCCAATCCGGGCAACGAACCCGAGTTCGAACGCTTTCTCGATGACGCCATTCGGGAATTGCTGAACGCCTAGCCCTGCCCTTTACCCATAAGTAGAGACTGGACAATTAGACCCGCGTCGTGCATTGTTGTGCGATGCATACACAAAACCAGATCAAACGAACGTTGTGGGAGCGCGGGGGCATAGCCTACGTGCGCGAATTACTAGAAAGCAAGGCAGTCGCCCATCGAACGGAGCTGGCCAAGCGGGTTTGCGAGCAGTATGGCTTGTATGACGAGCGTGGCCGAGAACAGCGCAGCGGTTGCGTGAAGGCGCTACGAGAGTTTGAAGCTGGCGCCCATTTTAAGTTGCCCGCGCCTCGAAGGCACCCTGGGGATCGTTCGCTGCGGCGCCTTGGGGAAGCGGTGGCCTTGGCGAAGGATGTTCCGGGGCAGGTAGGAGAGCTGGGGGGATTGGAGTTGGTGTTAGTGAATCGGCCCGAGCAGATGCAGGTATGGAATGAGCTGATGAGTCGAGAACACCCGCAAGGAGGCGCTCGGCTAGTGGGGCGGCAATTGCGGTATCTGATCGGCTCGCACCACGGTTGGCTGGGCGGCTTCGGATTTGCGTGCGCGGCGCTGCAATTGGCCGATCGAGAGGCGTGGATTGGCTGGGATGACGAGTGTCGTAAGAGGCACCTGGACAAGGTGGTGGGCATGGCTCGCTTTCTGATTCGCCCTGGTGTGGATTGTCACAATCTGGCCTCGAAGGTGCTGAGCATGAGTGTGGCGGTGTTGCCTGATGATTTCGAGCGCCACTACGGCTACCGGCCCTGGCTGGTGGAGAGTTTTGTCGATATTTCGCGTTATACAGGGTCGTGCTATCGGGCGGCGAACTGGATCGCGGTGGGGACGACGAAGGGTCGCGGGCGCCAGGATCGTGACAACCTCTGGGCGCTGACGCGCAAGGCGATCTATGTGTATCCTCTGGTCAATGATTTGCGCGCCCGATTGGGATTGTCGGCGGATGCGGGCCTGGGAGCGTTGGAGCCGGGGCAGGGTTTAGACACAGCGCACTGGGCCGAGAACGAATTCGGCGGCGCACAACTTGGAGATGTGCGAGTGAGTCGCAGGTTGGTAAAGGTGGCAGCAGCCAAAGCACAGGTACCCGATCGTGCCTTTAGCGGCGTGGCCAAAGGCGATTGGGCGGCGGTCAAGGCGTATTACCGCATGATCGACCAGCCTGAGGAATCGCAGTTGAACATGGCCAACATCCTGGCGGCGCACCACGCGAACACAATGCGGAGGATGCACGGACAAAAAAAAAGGGGGTGTGTTTG
>JBPCXK010000034.1:0-7903 GCA_051008635.1 Gammaproteobacteria bacterium | reverse complement strand
GAGGCCACTCCGCGCGTTCCTTCTTGGCACCGTCTGCAGCGGCCATGGCCCACCCGTTCAGGTAGTGAATACCGAGTGCGAGCATTAGTCCGCCTCGGCCCACTCTGCGCTTGCGAGTTCCTGACTACGGCGTACTAGTTCGACCAGCTCATCCGACGGATTCAGCTCGATCTCACCCTCCCATGGAAGGTTTGCGCTCTTGGCCTCCTCAACCGTCGCTTTCAGCAATTCGATGGAGTCGTCCGGAGCCAGTTCAAACCGCCTCGGCTCTGCGCCCGGAATATCGAGCAATTGCCAAACGGGTTGTTCCTCGGGAAACAGGTGGCAGCGCGAGCGCAGATCGCCATCCGCCCGCGTCAGCGTCGCGGCAGCCAGACCCATTGCCGCCAACGCGGTGCGCGCGGTGCAGTCGCGATCGGCATTGGACTCGACCGACCCATTCGCAGGGAACCGCAGACGTCGCAGAGCTGCTAGAGACAGCACCGTCGTTTGTACAGCCTTGCTAATGGTGAAACCTCCGGGTAGAAGTTGATTTGTCTTCGAATCTTTGAGAGATGGCGTGACGTTTCCGTGATTGGCCTTGGATGGTTTACCCTCGTCCTGATCCTTGTTTGGATCGAAGGCAACCAGCTCGCCTTTCTTCGTACGGCCAAATAGCGCTGGCTTCCCTTTGGACTTTACAGCGTCGTTCTGGTCAAGCGTCCAGCTTCCAGTTTCCACTCTGAATAGAGGGCCCGCACGTTTTCTGATTCCGGCAGGGTCAATGCGGCTACTGCTCCTAACGCCGACAGCTGCATCGTGACCGACTATTTCGGATACGATGGCCCTTTGGAACTTTGCGCCGAGACCCCCGCGTGGCCCGGTAGAATCCCAAAGGCCGAAGACCAGTGCTGTTGGGCACAGCCCGAATAGCCCCGTGGCGTTGCGGATATCGGCTGCATCGAGGACTTTCCCTCGCTCTGACTCACGAAACATGACTCCGCCAAGCAGGCTGTCGCGAAAAATGGCGTCGGCGACCCGATGCGGTGCATCAAGGCTCGTTACTGTGAATTTCTTCGCCAGTGACTGATCATCGAACTTGGTGCTGAGCAACGGCAGCTCGATTCGCTTTGAGCGCAGCGCCTCCAGCAGTGCGAGTTCCATGCGATTGGCCTGGGATTGCACGGAGTCGAGCAGTACACAGGGGATACGCTCGCCGTCAATCACCCGTTCTTCGGTTGCGTATTGCCCACCTTCATAGGTCGGAGGAAATACTTTGTCGCCTGCGCCACCGACGGGCTGATAACTAGTGACGCATCGAAGGGCAGCAGCGTTCCCGGCGATAGCTTGTTTCAAGTCATCCAACGTCAGTTTCTTAGTCATCGCTCTCTCCTATCGCTGATGGCGTTTCAGAGGCTGCACGAATGATTGTGTGCTCCTGTGCCGTCACTCAAAATGTCGTATAAACATACAACCGTAGGCGGATGGCCGGAAATATCTGGACACATAACCTAGGATAAAGACAAAGATAAAACTGCAACGAGGCCGGCCCGATTCGTAGTGTTGGCCACGTAAAGTGATAAGTCAAGCAACACAAATATAAATAAGATAAACTCAGTTGAGTATCGGCAAGCACGGGATCGATTTCATCGGACGCGATGAGGTTTTCTACGGCATAACTGCTACGATCGAGGACGACCGCTATTACTATGACGAGGAGCGGTTCGTCACTTTCGGGTTGTTGGACGGACGTGTCGTGTCAGTGGCACACACCGAAACAGCCGAGGTGATCCGCATCATTTCAATACGAAAAGCGACGAAACGTGAACAAGCGCTCTACGCCAAAGCCATCGCAGACTGATTGGAAACGGGTCGATGCTCTGCGAGACAAGGATATCGATTTCTCCGACAATCCAGAGTTGTCGCCTGAGGAGTTTGCGCGGGCAGTCGTTCGTAAAGGATTAGAGCCGGTCAGGGGGAAACGCCAATTGACTCTGCGACTCGACGCTGATGTGCTCGAGTGGTTCAAGAGTCAAGGCCGCGGTTACCAGACTCGTATCAATGCGTTGCTGCGTGCGTACATGGAAGCGCATCGTTCTGAGAATTCTTGAGTTCGTCGACGCCAAACTGATACCTATCAATCCCGCCAGCACCCCGGTACGTGCTGTTGCCGCATCGTTTTTCACCCCAGTTATGTTGGGGGAACGAAACCTCGCCACGGAGACCGTTAGCGCTTGATGGGATGCGCTGCGCTTATGCCAACCTACTCACTGAGTGCAACGAAGCCGCAATATGCGGTGGTATAGGCAACGAACCGTTGGGCTTCGCTGCGCTCAGCACCAACCTACGTTCTCAATTGAGTTTAACGGACAACCCCTGAAGCCGCTCCCTGCGAAACTTCCAAGTTGGCGTTCGCAGCATCTGGTTATTGGGGATAACCGATTCCTTTCAGAGAATCCGTGATCTCATCGAGGATGGCCGGGTCGTCGATGGTCGCTGGCATTTTGTATTCCTGCCCATCAGCGATCTTTTTCATCGTGCCGCGCAGGATTTTGCCCGAGCGCGTCTTGGGCAGCCGTTTGACAACGATCGCGAGCTTGAACGTCGCCACAGGACCGATCTCATCGCGGATGCGTTTGACCAGCTCCGGTCGGATTTCCTCGTCGCCGCGTTCAACGCCCGCCTTGAGCACGATCATGCCGAGCGGTAGTTCACCCTTGAGCGCGTCTTCGACGCCGATGACCGCGCACTCCGCAACGTCCGGGTGCGCGGCGAGCACTTCTTCCATGGCGCCCGTCGACAAGCGGTGTCCGGCAACATTGATCACGTCGTCGGTCCGGCCCATGATCGACACATAGCCATCCTTATCCTTGTAGCCCGCGTCGCCCGAAAGATAATAACCGTCGTGGGTGCTGAGGTAGGCGTCGATGAAGCGCTGGTCGCTGTTCCACAGTGTCGGCAGACAACTGGGTGGTAACGGCAGCTTGACGACGATACTGCCCATTTCACCTGCCGGGACTTCCTTGCCGCTGTCGTCCAGCACCCGCACGTCGTAGCCCGGCACGGGCCTGGCAGCGGAGCCGGGCTTGACCGGGAAGGCGCCGAGCCCCATGCAATTGCAGGCAATCGCCCAGCCGGTTTCGGTTTGCCACCAGTGATCGATCACCGGCACCTTGAGCTGCGCCTCCGCCCAGTGCAGCGTGTCCGGGTCGCAGCGTTCGCCGGCCAGGAACAGCGTGCGTAAATGGGACAGATCGTATTTCTTTATGTGTTCGCCGTCGGGGTCTTCTTTTTTGATCGCACGGAACGCGGTCGGTGCGGTGAACAACGCGCTGACCTTGTGCTCGGCAATTACGCGCCAGAACGCGCCAGGGTCGGGCGTGCCGACCGGCTTGCCTTCGTACAGAATGGTTGTACAGCCATGCAGTAGCGGGGCGTAGACGATGTAGGAGTGACCGACCACCCAGCCGACGTCGGATGCGGCCCAGTAAACCTCGCCGGCGTCCGTGTCGTAGATCGACTTCATGCTCCACTTGAGCGCGACCGCGTGGCCGCCATTGTCGCGAACGATGCCCTTCGGCACGCCGGTGGTGCCGGAGGTGTACAAGATGTAGAGCGGATCGGTTGCCTCGACCGGCACGCAATCCGCAGGTTGTGCACTGGCGATTGCGTCCAGCCAGTCGACATCGCGGCCTGCCACCATGCTCGCCTTCGCTTGCGGGCGCTGGAGGATGATGCAGTGATCCGGTTTGTGCGTCGCGGCCTCAATGGCGGCATCGAGCAACGGTTTGTATTCGATAATGCGCTGCACTTCGATCCCGCATGAAGCAGATACCATCAGCTTCGGTTCGGCGTCGTCGATGCGTGTCGCCAGCTCGTTGGCCGCGAAACCGCCGAACACCACCGAGTGTATGGCGCCCAGTCGCGCGCAGGCGAGCATGGCGATCGCCGCTTGCGGCACCATCGGCATATAAATGATCACGCGGTCGCCCTTGTCAACGCCGTGGGCGGCCATTGCGCCGGCGAAACGCGCAACGGCGTCGCGCAGCTCACGGTAGCTGAAGGTCTCGAGCGTGCTGGTGACCGGGCTGTCGTAGATCAGCGCGACCTGATCGCCACGCCCGGCCTCGACATGGCGGTCGAGACAGTTGTGGCAAGTGTTTAGCTGTCCACCAGCGAACCAACGGTAAAACGGCTTGTTGCTGTCGTCGAGCACGCGGTCCCACTTGCGATCCCAGTCGATTGCCTCGGCCTGCTCGGCCCAAAATCCCTCCGGGTCTTCGAGTGAGCGCCGGTACAAGGCGTCGAAGTTGTTGCCGCTCATTTCTTCGTTCTCCTGATCGCCTGTAGTTGTTTTTGTGTCCCCTGATCCGGCCCAAACGTTGTCGTCACTCGCCCGCATATCTCACCACGGGGCGAGATGATCGCACAGAGATTTGATTTCACAAGGCATTTTCTGAAACGAGGAATACAGGTCGTATTTCCGAGAAGAAGAAAATGCGTTGTGGAATCAAAGATCAAGAGAGGGCTCGTCATCGTGGTGAGATATGCGGGCTAGCCTGTCGTCATCGTTTGTTGACGTCGACCACCACGCGGCCGCGTACCTGTCCCTTCAGAATTTGCTGCGCCATTGTCGGCACTTCGGCGAGCGCGATGGTCTGCGTCATGGCGTCCAGCTTTTCGCGCGGCAGCTCGTTCGCGATTCGCCTCCACGCTTCCCGTCTTTTGCCCTGCGGGCACATCACGGAGTCCACGCCGAGCAACGCAACGCCGCGCAGAATGAACGGGAATACCGTCGCTTCGAGCTGGTTGCCGCCGGCCAGCCCGCAGGCCGCTACCGCTGCGCCGTAACGCATCTGCGCGAGTGCGGTAGCGAGAGTTTGCCCACCGACCGTATCGATGGCGCCCGCCCAGGTCTCTTTCTCCAACGGCCCGGCCTCGCGCGACAGTGCGTCGCGACCGATAAAATTGGAGGCGCCGAGCTCACGCAAATAGTCGTGCAGCGCACTGCGCCCGGTCGACGCTGTGACCTGGTATCCAAGCTCAGCCAGCAACGCGACCGCGACGCTGCCAACGCCACCGGCTGCGCCGGTCACGAGCACCGGCCCGTCGTTCGGTTTCAGGCCGTGACTCTCCAGCGCCATCACGCACAGCATGGCGGTGTAGCCGGCGGTGCCGATCGCCATCGCGCGCCTCGCGCTCAGTCCTTCTGGCAGTGGCGTCAGCCACTCGTGCTTGAGGGAGGCGAGCTCGGCGTAGCCACCCCAGTGGCGCTCGCCCACGCCCCAGCCCGTGACCAGCACACCGTCGCCCGGTTTGAAGTCAGCCGAGTCCGAAGATTCGACCGTTCCCGCCAGATCGATCCCAGGCACATGCGGAAATTTACGCACGATCTTGCCCTTGCCGGTGACAGCGAGGCCATCTTTGTAGTTCAGGCTGGAGTGCGTTACGACCACGCGGACATCGCCGTCGGGCAGCGCGGAGACGGGCAGCTCCTCCAGCGCGTGTCGTGTTTTGCCGTCTTCTTCGGTCAGCACCAGCGCGCGGAACGTATCCTGGCTCATGGTGGGCTCCTCAGTGGTTATCGCCACCTGCGCATACTACACTTTCCGCCGGTGAGAGATCAGCCGCGCGGCTGCCTCGCCGTGGTGCAGCGGTCCACCAGGTAAACAATCGAGCGATAGTAACGCTCGCTGTGGTGCGACAAACCGATCTCGCAGGTGCGGCTGGTGGAATACCCGGCCGTGCACTCAGCGGGCAGGGCGCCCGCAAGCTTGCGCAAGGCGCTTGCGTTCAGCTCCGGCTGGGTGAAGCCTTTGTCGCCACCCCAACCGCAACACTTTACCTCTTCCGGAACAACGACGTGGTCCGCGCACAGCCGCGCGATCTCTTCGAGCTTGTTCTGCGACCCCATTTTGCGTGTGCTGCAGGTGGCGTGCACGGCGACGATGTCCGGGCGTTTGTGAAACGTCAGACGATCCTGCGCGTGGTCGTGAATGAACTCCGTGATGTCCAGCAGCGTGAGCTTGCTGTCGAGGTGCTGCTTCAGGCGCAGCGCACACGGGCTGGTGTCGATCACGACCGGGTCGCGGCCCTCGCGGCTGGCGGCGAGCAACGCGGTCGCCGTTTCCTGCAACTTCATCCCGGCCTCGGCCATCATGCCCTTACTCTCGAACGCCATGCCGCAGCACAGTTGTGCGCGGTTCTGTGGATAAACCACCGCGAAGCCCGCTTTGCGGAATAGCGCGTGTGCCTTTGCGGGCAGAGTTTCACTTTCTGAATCGCCGCGCGCAGGCCCCATCACGCGGCTGCTGCAGGCCGGGAAATAAACCAGCCGCGTTGTGCCGTTATCCCGGTCGTCGCGGAAATCGGGTTTGCCGGCGTTTGTGGGCGCGTATGGATTCCATGCCGGCAGGTGGCCGCCGGACCAGCGGCGCGCGGCGTCCGCCAGTTTTTGCATGCGCGGCGTGCCCAGTGTTCTGTGCGCAAGGCCGGCGCCGCCCAGCGCGATGCGCGCCAGGCGGGTCGTCATCGCAAAATTGCGCGCCGCAAGTCCTGCAAGCTTGTTCGCGACGCTGCCGGATTCGCGACCGCGTATTCCTTTCATCATCTGGCCCGTGTCGATACCGACGGGGCAGGCGGCTGCGCACAGGCTGTCGCCCGCGCAGGTGTCGACGGCCTGGTAGCGAAACAGCTTTTGCATTTCGGCTTCGAGCGCTGTGTCTTCGCCCGTTTCACTCAAGCGCGCGATCTCGCGCAGACCGGTAATACGCTGGCGTGGTGACAGCGTGAGCGCGGCGGACGGACACGACGACTCGCACATCCCGCATTCGATGCATTTGTCGACGAGGGGGTCCACCGGGTAGAGGGGTTTGAGATTTTTGAGATGCGCGCGAGGGTCGTCGTTGAGTATGACGCCCGGATTGAGGATGTTAATGGGGTCGAGGATCGTCTTGATGCGCCGCATGAGCGCGTACGCCTCCGCGCCCCACTCCAGCTCCACGAACGGCGCCATGTTGCGGCCGGTGCCGTGTTCGCCTTTCAACGAACCGTCGTAACGCTCGACTACCATTGCGGTGATGTCGACCAGCAGCCTCTGGTAGCGCGCGATGTCGTCCGCGGACGTGAACGCCTGCGAGAACACGATGTGAATGTTGCCCTGCAGCGCGTGGCCGAGAATCATGGCGTCTTCGTAGTCGTACTTCTCCAGAAGAGCGCGCAGGTCCAGCACCGCGGAGGCCAGCTTGTCGACCGGAAAGACCAGGTCTTCGGTGATGACGCTCGTTCCCGTCGCGCGCATTGCGCCCACCGATGGGTACAAACCACGGCGCACGTTCCAGATCTGCTCATACTCTTCGGGTTTGTCCGTGAACAGCACGGGCTGCAGGGTTTCCCTGGCGCCAACTGCCTTGGTGATCTCGCTGATTTGCGCGTACAGCGTTTCGCTGTCCGCGGCGCGGGTCTCGACCAGCAGCGCGGCGGCGCTATCCGGCAGACCCGCGAGATAATCCGGCAGGCCCGGTTTGTTCTCCACCGCCCGCAAACAGGCGCGGTCCATCAACTCCACCGCTGACATCTGCTGCGAGCGCAGGATTGTCACGACCTCGCAGGCGGTCTGCACGTCCGCGAACACCAACAGCGCGGTCGCTTTGTGCGGATGTTCATCGACCGTGCGGTACGTAATCTGCGAGATAAACCCGAGCGTGCCTTCGGAGCCGATCATGAGATGCTGCAGGATGTCGATCGGATCGTCGAAGTCGACCAGGGCGTTGAGGCTGTAACCGGTGGTGTTGCGAATCCTGAACTTGTCGCTGATGCGTTGCGCGAGCTGCCGGTTGGCGTGCACCTCGGCCGCGAGCTCGCCGATGTCATCAAGCAACGCCTTGCGCCGCTGCAGAAAAACCTGGCGGCTGGTCGCATCGCC
>JBPCXK010000033.1:0-2587 GCA_051008635.1 Gammaproteobacteria bacterium | reverse complement strand
TTGGGCGCATCAGGCTAAAGAAATACTGGAAGCCATTGTCCAGCGTCACGTTGCCGTGCTGAAATTCGCCTAGCATCGGGATAAATTCAAACTGTATGTTGGGCACTTTGTGCGAATCGTCGGTACGGATAAACGCGCCAACCTCAAAGAAGTTCGTGGCCCCAAGGCCCCTTTTTGACAGCAGCCAGAGTAGGCCAAGTTTCGCCTTGCCGAACGCAGTGAGCTCCTTGGCAGCCGAGACATTTTTGGTCGCCAGATACTGGACCGGTGCCGCGATATGGTCTTTCAAACCGCGGCCGACACCGGGCAGATGCTCGACAACAGGGATCGACAAACGCCCCAGGTCGGTGGCGTCGCCAATGCCTGACAGTAACAGAATCTGCGGCGAGTTGATCGCACCGCCTGCAACGATGACTTCGCGTCCGACCTCGAACGCCGACGGCACGCCTTTGACCAGGGCATGCACCCGTGCTGCCTGCTTGCCCGAGAACTCGATGCGGGTTGCCCGGGCTTCCGTCATCACGGTCAGGTTGCTTCGCTCAGGTAGCGCATGAATGTACGCCTGCGAGGTGCTCCAGCGGATCCCTTTGTGGATGTTACGTTGGGTGACGTGTACGCCTTCTTGCTGGTAGCCGTTGTGGTCATCGACTTTGGGGTAGCCCGCTTCGATGCCAGCCTCGAGAAAAGCGTGGTAGAGCGTGTTGCCTGCCTTACACGTTTCGATTTTCATCGGGCCTGAGCCGCCCCGATAGGCGTTCGCGCCGCGATCAAAAGTTTCAGACCGCTTAAAGTAGGGCAGACACTCGGCGTAGCTCCAGCCCTTGAGTCCCAGAGCGGACCAATTGTCATAGTCCCACGGATTGCCGCGGACCCAGTTCATGCCGTTAATGGACGATGAGCCACCTAACACTCGGCCGCGCGCTTCGGCGATCCTGCGCTGGTCGAGGTGCGGTTCAGGCTCACTGTCGTAGTACCAATTGAAACGGTCATTCATCAGCGGAAAACCCAGCGCAGCAGGCATACGGATGTGAACATGCTGGTCGCTGGGCCCGGCTTCGAGCAGCAACACGCTATGCGATCCGTCCTCGGCGAGTCGAGCCGCGATCACTGCGCCCGCCGAACCCGCGCCTATGACGACAAAGTCGTGGCTCGATACGCTGTGGACTGTTGCGCTCACTTGCGGTCGGTGTGCGGCATGTCAATGACTCAAGGTGTCGGTCGCAACCAACCGCAAATACTGCGGCGGCGCGACCACACCGATCGCGTCCCCGACCCTGGCCGTGGTGCGATCGGTGACGACGACAAAGCGTTCATCGCCCACCTTGACGTAGACGTTGGTGGTTTGGCCGAGGGGCTCTATGAGCTCGACCAGCGCATCGGCTGCGCCAACCTCGCCGGCCTGGACAATACTGAGGTGCTCGGGTCGGATGCCGACGAACAATTCGCCGTTGCGGTCGGCAACCGAATCCGCCTTGGCCCGTTCATCCGCTGGCACCGCGTCGGCGAACGGCTGCACAGCTGTGCGAATATCCTCATTGCCGCCCTTTTCTGCACTGAACAGGTTCATGGCCGGTGAGCCGACAAAGTCGGCGACGAATTTGGTCGTGGGTCGATCGTAGATGTCCAACGGCGCGGCGACTTGCACCATGTTTCCCCGGCTCATCACCGCGATCCGGTCTGCCATCGCCATCGCCTCAATCTGGTCATGGGTGACGTAAATTGTGGTGATGCCCAGTGTAGAGACCAGTTTCTTGACCTCGGTGCGCATGCTGGCACGCAGCTTGGCGTCAAGATTTGAAAGCGGTTCGTCCATCAGAAATACGCGCGGGTTGCGCACCAAGGCGCGCGCCAATGAAACGCGTTGTCGCTGTCCACCGCTTATCTGGCCGGGTTTTCGCTGCAGCAGCTCGGCGATGCCGAGTCGCTCCGAGGTTTCGCGCACTTTCTGTTTGCGCTCCTTGGCATTGACCTTGCGGATCTTGAGCGGAAACTCGATGTTGCGGAATACCGTCATGTGCGGGTATAGACCGTAGTCTTGGAACGCCATCGCGATATCCCGATGGCGCGGCTCGGCGTAGGTCACGTCTCGACCATGAATCTTGACCTCGCCCTCGGTCGGCAGCTCGAGCCCTGCCACAATACGCAGCGTGGTGGTTTTCCCACATCCGGACGGTCCCAGCATGACAAAAAACTCACCATCCTGGACGTTGATAGACACGCCGTTAACTGCAGTAAACTCACCAAAGCGTTTGAAAACACGATTGACTTCGACACTCATCAGAATATTCTTCGTTAGCCTTTGACGGCGCCTAGCGTCAAACCCCGGACCAGATACCGTTGCATCAGCAGAACCAGCACTACCACCGGCAATGACATCAGCACGCCGGCCGCGGAGGCGAGCCCCCAGGAGATGGCCTTGGGCTTGATGGCGTTGGCGGCGATCACGGGCAGGGTTTTCGCGGCGCTGGATGTCAGCATGCTGGCGAGCAGATACTCGTTCCAGGCGAACATGAACACGATCACCATCGTCGCTGCGAGCCCCGGTAACAGTAGTGGCAACGTCACCCGCCAGAATGTTTCATAGCGA
>JBPCXK010000032.1:0-6188 GCA_051008635.1 Gammaproteobacteria bacterium | reverse complement strand
GGTCATGGGCGCCTCCGTAATCTTTGTTCGGATCCTTCCTGTCGATAAAATACTACCGTTTGGCGGGCTTGCCAATCTCCTGGGAGGGCCCGGAATTGCGCCGGGATTACTTCGGGCATCTTGCCTTTGGCGGTAGCGGGCTGGCCTTGACGTCTGCGAAAAAGAGGCTCGGGGATCTACCCAAGGAAAAGCAGTCATCTATCAACGGACCATCGTGTTGGCGGATTTTGCGGCCAGACGGCGAAATTTCGGCGCGGATGGACCGGGTGCCCGCCGTCAATGCGAACCGAGTATTTCACTCAACAACGCCGCGCGTGATACATTACAGGTCCGATTCCGTCTGGCCGGTGCGGACATAAAGATCGGCTTCTCTGCAGATGCTCAGGATCGGGCATCCGAAACCTTACAAGAAAGGGATTTCTCATGCGAGTCGGCGAATTGCTCGGCGGTCAGCTGTACTTGATGCTTCTCAACGGGCAAGTTGAGGCCCTGCCGGGGATCCCCCCCGACGATGTCCTAGCTATCGCCTCGGGGCGGCGCTATGTTTGGATTGGTGCGGCGCACGCGCGCTATGCTTACGACGTGTTGGTGGCCGCCACCAACGCGTGGCAAAATGCGTACGTTGACTACGGGGGAAGAACTATCCCCCAGGGGCACCTACTGGTGCCCGGCTGGAACAACCCGCCTGTTATCGTACGGTTTTATGAACACGTTGTTGGGCCCGAGCCGTCCGATACCGTGGAATCACAACACGGGCAGTACGAGCTCGTAGGGCCCCCGTTGTACCCCACTGTCATCCTCGTTGTGGTCGACGGGGCCAGGTTTGTGGCCCTTTGGACTCCGGAGCCTTGGACGTCCTTGCACGTCCAGGGTGTGCTATCCGCGGAGTTCGAGCGGCGACTGCCGCCCCAATTTCCTTAATTCAAAGCACCAGCCGACGGGCGGGCCACACCGATGTGGCCCCGCCCGTGTGCGCGTCGCTGTGGTCGGACTGCGATCGCAACGAAGCTCTTCCGGCCTCGTGCTCTCTTTTCCATTCGACCACGTTCTCCAAGGAGTAACAATGAAGACGAAACTCGCGAAGCAGAAGCCGCGTAACCTTCTACACAACCATCCGCTGCTGCGCAAGGGCGCGCGGCACGAGAAGACGATGAAGACCAAACGGCGTCTCGACAAGATGGCGCTCAGGAGAGAGTGGCTTCCCCGAAACGCGTTTTCCAAGCGCTTTTCGGAGAAACCATTAGTTGATGGTGGCAGGCCTGCGCCTGCGCACCACCAACTTGGGCTACGTTCCTGCGGGGCAGGTTGTCGCAACGCGCCCGGTCGCGCCGTCTCTGAATGGGGTGACCCGGTCCACAAGCTGTTTCGTGGTCATCCCGTCCTGCAGCGTTACTGCCGGAATGCCTTCCAACAGGACCGTTAGCCGCGCAAAAAATATCGGGCCCAGCGCGGTCGACATATATTGATCCCCCCTCGTTATTAGCGTCAACGCGTAGTTCCCCGCGGAACGCTCCAATACTGCCAGGAGGCACTTCGCATCCTCCTTGGCGCCGGCGTGCGGTGAGTCTGGCTTGATGGGCTCAAGACCGCGGACCAACTTCCTGGCCACTTGCAGCCCCACCACGATGCTGCTTTCATAGGTGTACTGCACGGCGTCTGCCGCAGGGGGTGCAGGGGTAGCCCCGGGGGCGACTATTGTTAACACCCAAAACAGAACAAACATTGTTCCAGATCCTTACCATGAAAGGTTTGAGACGGGCCACTGCCACCTCGGCAGTGGACGGCGATGAACACTGAAAGAACGTTACGTCCTCCTTTCTAAACTACAGCCAACGAACAAGCCGCCGCTCCCCCGATTTGGCCGCATGAGGAGCTGGCGCCTGTTTTATGATCGACAGGCACGCGGAAATCGTTCCGCTAAGGTGAGTGAAGCGTGGATTCAAGGCGGGGCTCAATGCCGTCTCGCGGACCGAAAAGGCGCATCCGATGAGCCGAAGGAGACGCAGTCGATGCCAGTATACAACATCAGCAGTAACTCCGCGCAAGTTCAATAACGTAAACAAATCAACAACACAGACAAGAGACAAAAGGCGGCGTCACAAAAAGTAGCGGCCCGTTGGGCCGCCTAAGTCAGAGGGAGCTTGTCGTCAACTGACGTCTTCGGGAATGGTCAGCGCGAGAAACTGTTGGATGTTATCGCGCAGCACCAGCACCGCAATCGGCTCGTCGCTGGGCGCGCGTGCCACTAACTCACTGAGTTCCTTGGCGTCGTCTACCTTCTCACGGTTGAACGACAGCAGCACGTCGTTTGCGCGCAGCCCCGCCTTTGCGGCAGGGCTGTTCGGCTGAACCTCTCGGATAGCAACACCGTGATCGGTACCGAGTTGGTCGCGTTGCGCCTCGTCGAGCTCCGCGACCATCACGCCCAATTTGCCGGTCCTGCCCGGGGCTTGTGCGACTTTGGCCGGCGACTGTTCGAGCTCGGCGATCTCGACTTGCAACGTACGTTCCTTGCCGTTGCGCAGCACGGTCAAATCGACCGACTTGCCCGCCGGCGTGGCGCCGACGAGCGCCGGTAAATCTCCGGACTCGGCAACCTGCCTGCCGTTGAACTCAATGATGATGTCGCCGGGCTTGATACCGGCCCTGGCCGCCGGGCTATCCGCGGAGACCTCGGCCACGAGCGCGCCCTTCGGCGTGTCGAGACCGAAGGAGCCCGCAAGCTCGCGACTCAAACCCTGGATGGTGACCCCCAGCCAGCCGCGGCTGACGTGACCCGTGGTCTTGAGCTGATCGGCCACGTTCATCGCGATATTGATCGGAATCGCGAACGACAAGCCCTGGTAGCCGCCGCTGCGACTGTAGATCTGTGAGTTGATACCGACCACATAGCCGTCGAGATCGAACAGCGGTCCGCCGGAGTTGCCCGGATTCAGCGCCACATCGGTTTGAATGAAGGGCACATAGGTCTCGCTGGGCAGATTGCGCGCCAGCGCGCTGACGATGCCCTGGGTCGCTGTATAGTCGAAACCGAACGGTGCGCCGATAGCGAGCACCCACTGGCCGACCTTCAACTCGTCGGAGTCGCCGATTTTCACCGTGGGCAGATTCTCCGCGTCGACCTTGATTACCGCGACATCCGAGTGCCTGTCCTCGCCGACAAGCTCCGCCTTCCACTGGCGGCGATCGTCGAGGCCGACGATGATCTCATCGGCGTTGCGCACAACGTGCGCGTTGGTGAGGATAAAGCCGTCGGGCGAGATGATGAATCCCGAGCCGATACCGTTGCCTCGCGGGACTCGTGGCATGTCGGGGCGCGGGAACTGTTCGAAGTACTTTCTGAACGGCTCCGGCAGCGCGAAGCGCTCGGGAATACTCGGCGCGCTCGCGCCAGCCACCGCCTTCTGCGTGGTCTTGATATAAACCACGGCCTTTCCCTGCTGTTCGACAAGCTGATCGAAGTCGGGTAATTCGGCGGCCATCGCTCGCGCTGCCGTCGCAGTCACGATTACCAGCGCCATCAGCCAGGATCGCGGATCGAGAAACGTTTTCATGTTTACCTCCGTCTAACAATTCATACGGGCTTAGACCCTCAATAGGCGCCACCCTGCCACTCCGCACATTAACGGAGGCTTTCCGCTGCATTACCATTTGGTCATGTTGTCCGCAGCCACTTCCGGCTATTGTTGAGCCACATGCGCTTGTTACTAATTGAAGACGACCACGACACGGCAGCCTATCTCGTCAAAGGGCTGAGCGAGAGTGGCCACACGGTCGACCACACGCCAAACGGCGAAGATGGTCTGCATCGTGCGTCGCAGGAAACGTACGATGCCCTGGTCGTCGATCGCATGCTGCCGGGGCGTGACGGTCTGTCGCTTATCGCCGAATTGCGCGGCCAGGGCAACCACACGCCGATACTGATTCTGAGCGCGCTCGGTGAAGTCGACGATCGTGTCGAGGGCTTGAGTACCGGCGCCGACGACTACCTCGCCAAGCCCTATGCATTGAGCGAGGTAATGGCGCGCCTGAGCGCCATCGTCAGACGCGTTAATCCGGCGCAAGCTGCAGCGAAGCTCAGGGTCATCGACCTCGAGCTGGACACCATCAAGCGCAAGGTTACGCGGGCCGGCGAGGCGGTTGCACTGCAGCCGCGTGAATTCCGTCTTCTGGAGTATCTCATGCGCCACGCCGGACAGGTCGTCACCCGCACGATGTTGCTCGAGAACGTGTGGGACTATCACTTCGATCCGCAAACCAACGTGATCGACGTGCAGATCAGCCGCTTGCGCAGCAAGATTGACAAGGGCTTCGACAAGCCGCTACTACACACCGTGCGCGGCGCAGGCTATACGCTCGATGCGAAAGGTTAGCCGGCGATATGGAGGCTAGAATATTTCACACGTCGGTGTTCCGGCTGTCGCTGCTTTATGCCGCGCTGTTCAGTCTGGTCGCAGGTATCGCCTTGAGCTTCATCTACTGGTCTATGGCCAGCCGTTTCGAGGAACAGACCGACGCCCGACTCACCCTGGAAACCGACGTATTGCTCAACGAGTATCGCCGTCAGCGCCTGCCAGCGTTTTCAAGGTCACTGCAGCAACGCAATCGCGAGGATGGCCGCTCGCAGATTTTTTTCTATCAGCTCATCGCGCCGGAAGCTCGCGGCTTTGCCAATCCTCTGCGACTGCTGAGACGCGAGCCGAATCGAACCTACCTCACCCTCAGACTCGGCGATCTCGTCGAGGCGGGCGGGCAACGGGCCAGAGATCCCGTGCGCGTGCTGGTCACTGATCTGCGCGGCGGCTATCGCCTGGCCGTGGGCCGTGATCTTGCGGACCAGCAGGCGTTGTTGCGTCATACATTTTGGGTAATCGTTGCTGCGATCACGGCGATACTCGTGCTCGCGCTCACAGGCGGCGCGCTGATGGGCTACCGCGTGGTGCAGCGCATCGACGATGTAAGAAACACCGCCGGCGAAATCATCGATGGCGACTTGTCCAAGCGCATGCCGGTCGACACCGGACAGGACGAATTCGATCAGTTGAACCGGCGGCTGAACGCGATGCTCGATCGGATCGAGCAGCTCATGCGCGGCATGCGCGGCGTCAGCGACAATATTGCCCACGATCTGCGCAACCCGCTCAACCGCCTGCGCAACCGCCTGGAGGTGACACTCCTGGAAGCCCGCGACGAAAGCGATTACCGGGCTGTGCTTGAAGAGGCGACCGGCGATGTGGACGATTTGATCAAAACATTCAACGCCTTGTTGAGCATCGCCCAGGCCGAGGCCGGCGTGCGGCGCGCCGAATGGAGCAGCGTAGACCTCGGCGAGATGGCCGAAGACATGGTCGATCTCTACAGCGCGGCGGCGGAAGAAAAGAATATTCGTCTCTCGCTTGCAGGCGGCGGCCGGCAGCGCATCCAGGGCAACCGGCACGTGCTGGCGCAGGCGTTGAGTAATCTGCTGGATAACGCGATCAAATACACGCCGGCGGGGGGTGCGGTCGAGTTGTCGACAACCCAGCTGGACGGAAAGCCGGCCGTGATCGTGTGCGATTCCGGGCCCGGCATTCCCGCGCAGGACCGCGACCACGCCTTGCAGCGCTTTGTCCGCCTCGACGCTTCGCGCAGCACGCCCGGTAACGGGCTTGGTTTAAGTCTGGTGAACGCGGTAGCCAGGCTTCACGAGGCAAGCCTGGTTTTGGAGGACAACCAGCCGGGGTTAAGAGTCGTCCTGCGCTTTGACTGTCAAGAGAAAGACAGCTCGCACGACTACTCGTGCGCCGACGAGCCTGCGCCAGACGCTGTCTGACGCAGCAGCTCGATATGCTGATGAGCGTTAGTACCTTACCACTGAAATCTTGGACAAAAATACCAAGAATTGCTCCGCCGGCGGTCGCGCAGGAGTGAGGCGGACTTTTCCACGCCTTGTCCACGGCCGCGCGCCTCACACGCCGGCGAAGCGGTGGGCAAGGGGTGGTAAAGTCCGTCGTTGAAGAGGCACATCTTTGGTTCCGGCTATGCCGGGTTAGGGTTCTGGCAGAGCCCTTAGCCCAGACGTTCCTTGAAAAAGTCCAGCGTTCTGTTCCAGGCCAGCGCCGCGTCTTCGGAATCGTAGCGTGCGCTCGTCGGGTTGGCGAAGGCGTGTTGCGCCTCATACCAATGATGGGTGTAGCTCTTGCCGGCTT
>JBPCXK010000031.1:0-4137 GCA_051008635.1 Gammaproteobacteria bacterium | reverse complement strand
TCGCGAGGCGCAAGGTGTGCTCGAAGTGATTCAGGATCGCGTACGCGTCGAGCCGGAGAATCGTGGCCGTATGACAGAGGCGTTGGAGGCCGCGCTAACGCACGGCCGCGGGCGTGTCTTCGTCTACACGTTGGACAGGCAACGCAAGGCGGGCGAGGTCCGTAAATTCTCCACGGCGTTACATTGCCCTGATTGCGACATTCACTACAGCGATCCTGCACCGAGCCGTTTTTCATTCAACTCGCCGGTCGGCGCCTGCGAGACCTGTCGCGGTTTCGGCCGCACGATGGGCATCGACTACGGTCTCGTCGTGCCCGACGAAAACAAAACGCTCGCCGACGGCGCGATCAAGCCATGGCAGACCGACAATCATCGCAGCACGCGAAAGGATCTGCTGCGTTTCGCGGAAACCGATGGCGTTCCCGTTGATGTGCCGTGGAAAAAACTTACCAGGACGCAGCGGCAGTGGGTGCTGGACGGCGACGACACGTGGCAGGGCTGGCGCGACGACAAATGGTATGGCGTGAAGCGCTTCTTCGACTGGCTCGAGAGCAAGGCCTACAAGATGCACATCCGCGTGCTGCTGTCGAAGTACCGCGCCTACAACTTGTGCGACGACTGCCGCGGCGCACGCCTCAAGCCCGAGGCGCTGATCTGGCGGCTCGGCAGCGCGGCGGATGCCGATCGCGCGCTCGCGCCCGAACAGCGCTTCAAACCCGACTGCGTGAAGCTGAGTCACAAGCAATTCGCTGTCTTGCCGGGTCTGACGATCCACGACGTGATGATGTTGCCCATCGGCCGCTGTCAAGAATTTTTCGCGCAACTGCAATTGCCCGCACCGCTCGATGAAGCCACCGAATTGTTGCTCGGCGAGATTCGTTCGCGCCTGCGCTATCTGGTCGATGTCGGTCTGGGCTATCTGACGCTCGACCGGCAATCGCGCACCTTGAGCGGCGGCGAGGTACAACGCATCAATCTCACGACCGCTTTGGGCACCTCGCTCGTCAACACCTTGTTCGTGCTCGATGAGCCCAGCATTGGGCTGCATGCGCGTGACATGCAACGGGTGACAGGCGTGCTGCATCGTTTGCGCGACGCAGGGAACTCCTTGCTTGTGGTAGAGCATGACGCGCAGGTGATGCTCGCGGCCGACCGGATTCTGGACATGGGCCCCGGCCCCGGCGAGCACGGCGGCGAGGTTGTTTTCTTCGGCACGCCGCAACGTTTGCTCAAGAGCAAGCGCTCGCTCACGGCGAGATATCTGAGCGGCGCAAATGAGGTGTCTGTTCGCGGTAGTGCGCAGCGCGCCGAACCGCCAAAGCGCTGGCTCAAAATCCTCGGCGCGTGCGCGCATAACCTCAAGAACATCGATGTCGATATTCCGCTGAACCGTCTCGTGTGCATTACCGGTGTCAGCGGCTCGGGTAAATCGACGCTCATGCAGGACGTTTGCTACAAGGCGTTGCGCAAGCTGTTGGGGCGTCCTGCCGACCCGCCCGGCGATCACCGTGCTGTGCGTGGACACCGGTACATCGAAGATGTCGTGCTGGTCGACCAGTCACCGATCGGCAAGACCACGCGTTCCAATCCGGCGAGTTATGTCGGCGCGCTCGATGCGATTCGCAAGTTGTTCGTTGCCGAGCCGCTGGCGCGCGAGCGCAAATACACGCCAGGCACTTTCAGTTTCAATTCAGGCAACGGGCGTTGCCCAAGCTGTGGTGGCAACGGTTTCGAGCACATTGAGATGCAGTTCCTGAGCGACGTCTATTTGCGCTGCGCAGACTGCGATGGACGCCGCTACCGCAACGAAGTGTTGGAGGTAAAGCTCGCCGGCGCGACGGGCAAGACCAAATCCGTTGCCGATGTGCTGGACATGACTGTCGCGCAAGCGCTGGAATTTTTTGCGGATTTTTCCGCTGTGTTGCGGGCGCTCGAACCGCTGGCGGCGGTAGGGCTCGCTTACATGAAACTCGGCCAACCGGTGCCGACCCTGAGCGGCGGCGAGGCGCAGCGGCTGAAGCTTGCCGGACATCTGGCGAAATCGAAAGCGCGCAGCACGGAGGGCATGCTGTTTTTGCTCGACGAGCCGACAACGGGTCTGCATTTCGAAGACATCGCGGTTTTGCTGCGCGCCTTTCAGCGACTGATCGACGCAGGTCATTCTCTCGTCATCATCGAGCACAATCTGGACGTGATTCAGGCGGCGGACTGGATTGTCGATCTCGGTCCGGAGGGTGGCGGTGGTGGCGGCGAGCTGGTGTGCGCCGGCCCGCCTGTTGAGATCGCGGCAGAGGAAGGCAGTCACACCAGCGTTGCGTTGCGGGAATTTCTGCGCGAACGGGACGCGCCGCGCGTAAAAGGCAATGGCACCGCGCAGGTCGCGGAGCAGCGTGCGGCATATAAGCCGCGGCACAACGGCGCGATCCGTATTCACAACGCCCGCGAACATAATCTCAAGAGCGTAGACATCGATATTCCGCGCGCGGGCTTCACGGTGATTACCGGCATCAGCGGCAGCGGTAAGAGCACGGTGGCCTTTGACATCCTGTTCGCTGAAGGGCAACGCCGCTATCTGGAATCGCTGAACGCCTATGCGCGCCAGTTCGTCCAACCAGCGTCGCGCCCGGACGTCGATGCGATCTTCGGCATCCCGCCGACCGTGGCAATCGAGCAGCGCACCAGCCGCGGCGGACGCAAGAGCACGGTGGCGACGGCCACGGAGATTTATCATTTTCTGCGCCTGCTATTCGTCAAGCTTGGCACGCAGTATTGCCCGGACTGCGATATCGCTATCGAGCCGCAGACGCGCGATGCGATTGCGGCGCGCATCATGCGCGAACATCGCGGCGCGCGCATCAGCTTGTTGGCGCCACTCGTTGTGGCGCGCAAGGGTTACTACACGGACCTCGCGAAGTGGGCTACGGCCAAGGGTTACACGCATTTGCGGGTGGACGGTGAGCTCACGCCGACCGACAAGTGGCCGCGGCTGGATCGTTTCAGGGAGCACAACATCGAGTTGCCGGTCGGCCAGGTGAAGGTAACGGCGAAGCAGGAGCAGGAACTCCGCGAGCTGCTCCAGCTTGCGCTCGACTTCGGCAAGAGTCTAGTGCGGGTGCTGGTCGTCTCCGGCAAGGCCAAAATGAGCGAAGCGCTTTTTTCCACCAATCGCGCCTGTCCCGGTTGCGGTTCGAGTTTTGCCGAGCTCGATCCGCGCCTGTTCTCGTTCAATTCGAAGCATGGCTGGTGCGAGCGGTGCTACGGTACCGGCTTGATCCTCGATGAATTCGACGAGCAGCAAACCGGCGAGGAGCGTTGGTGGAACGAAGGCTGGGGCGCCGAGGACGAGACCTGTCCCGCGTGCGATGGCAAGCGTTTGCGGCCGGAAGCGCTGGCAGTGCGTTTTCGCGAGCGCCCGATAAGCGAGTTTACGGTGTTGTCGGTTACGGACGCCGACAAATTTTTCCGTGCGTTGAGACTGCGTGGTCGTAACGCCGAGATTGCGCGCGATATTCTCGATGAGCTGCGCGCGCGGCTTGGATTTCTGAAAGAGGTCGGTTTGGGTTATCTCACGCTCGACCGTGCGGCGCCTACGTTGAGCGGCGGTGAGGCGCAACGCATTCGCCTGGCGTCGCAGCTGGGATCGAACCTGCGGGGTGTGTGTTACATCCTCGACGAGCCGACTATCGGTCTACACACGCGCGACAATCGCATGTTGCTGGAGACACTCAGCAAGCTCGAGGCGAAGGGCAACACGGTCGTCGTGGTCGAACACGATGAAGACACGATCAGGCAGGCCGAGCATGTGATCGATCTGGGTCCCGGTGCGGGCGTGAACGGCGGCTCAGTGGTTGCGGCGGGCACTGTCGCGCAACTCACGCGTAATCGGAAGTCGTTGACGGGGAAGTTTCTCGCCAGTCCGCTCAAGCATCCGTTGTCGAGTTCCCCGCGGATGCAGCATGAGTTGGGTGATCCGCCCGTGATCAATATCGATGGTGCAAGCTTGCACAATCTCAAAAACCTCAGTGTGGCTGTGCCGCTGGGCTCCCTGGTCTGTGTTACGGGCGTCAGCGGTAGCGGCAAGAGCACGCTGGCCAGAGACGTACTGCACGACAATCTCCGGCGCGTGGTGATTGAAAA
>JBPCXK010000030.1:0-3877 GCA_051008635.1 Gammaproteobacteria bacterium | reverse complement strand
CTACCGCCCGGCGCCGGCGGGGTAACCCCTAACGACGGCGATCTTCGCGATTTGGCCTTCCGTATGAGCCACTACAACGGCTATCAAACGGGCACCGGGCCCGAGATTCTCTATGGCGTGACAGGGGCAACCGACGATTGGGTCTACGGCCAACTCGGCGTGCCGGCCTTTACCTACGAAGTTGGTCCGCAGTTCGGGTCGTGTAGTGGATTCACTCCGGCCTACAGCTGTGTTGACTCGCAGTTCTACCCTGAGAATCGCGATGCGCTGCTCTACTCGATCAAAGTGGCGGGCTCGCCGTACGTTACACCGGCCGGGCCAACGGCTGGGGCAGGGATGCGGTCCAAGCCGTGAAGCTCGCGTTGAAGCTGGTTGAGGAACCGCGCACGGCGTGGGCGTGAAAGAAATTGTCAGCTCATTTTGATTTACCGTGTTGTGCGAGCAGCTTCGGCCGCGAAAGCGGAGTCGCCGCACTTCCCGCAACTTCAATCGCGGTTAAAGGCGGCGGCGCAAACATCAACGACGGCACCCGTAGGTTGGCGCTGAGCGATAGCGAAGCCCAACGGGCAAGTGCCTGTAGAAGCTGCTGCTGCCGTATCGATCATGGCTTCAAGTGATCTCTTGCCGGGCGGCTTTTGTATGAGCGGCTTTGGGGGCCGTCGTTAAACTCAATCGAGGCCGTAGGGTGCCGTCGTTGATGTTTGCGACTCCGCTTTCGCGGTCGAAGCTGCTCGCACAAGAAGACAAATCAGAATGAGCTGACAATTTCTTTCACGCCCACGCCGTGCGCGGTTCCTCAACCAGCTTCAACGCGAGCTTCACGGCTTGGACCGCATCCCTGCCCCAGCCGTCGGCGCCGCATTCGTCGGCCCAGTCCTGAGTGGTGGGCGCGCCGCCGACGAGTATCTTCACTTTGTCGCGGTGGCCAGCCTTTTCGAACTCTTCGATCGTCACTTTCTGGTAGTACACCGTGGTCGACAGTAGCGCGGAGAATCCGACCAGATCGGCTTTTTCTGCGAGGGCCGTCTCGATGAAGCGGTCGGGATGCACGTCGGTGCCGAGGTTGATGACATTGAAGCCGGCATTCTCGAGCATGATGGTGACGATCGACTGGCCGATATCGTGCATGTCGCCGAGCACGGTGCCGATTACAAACGTGCCAACCGGCTTTTCAGCCATTGCCGCGAGCAACGGGCGGATGAGCGCCAGCCCTGCCTTCATGGCGCGCGCAGTGATCAGCATTTCGGGAATGAAAATAATCTGTTCGCTAAAGCGGTCGGCTTGCAGATTAAAACCCGGAAACAGACCGTCGTCGAGAATCACACGTGGATCGATGTCGGCCTCGATGGACTCCTTGACGCGCTCGTCGGCATAGACGTGGTCGCCCGTTTCTACCGCATCCCACAGAGTTGCCCATTCCCACCCTTCGGGCGAGCGTCCTTCCCAGCCTTCGGGTATTACCAATACGGGTTCCGACATACGTCCACTCTCCTAGTTCAGCGGGTACTTGCCATAGATGCCAAAGTCGCGCTGCGCTTCCAGCATCGTGTAGATGTTCTGCACCGGCACGTCGGCCAGAATGTAATGCGATGGCGAGAAAATATAGCCGCCACCCACCGCCAGGTTCTTCATCACGTCGAGCACACCCTGGCGCACGTCTTCTACCTGACCGCGCGGCAACAGACGCTGCACGTCGAAGCCGCCGATGAAGGCGATGTCGTCACCGTACTTCTTCTTGATGCCCACCTGATCCTTGTTGCCGCCAGTGGGTTGCATCAGGCCGCTGAGGTCGACGCCCAGCTCCACCTCGTCGCCAATGATTGGCGAATAGTCACCGCAGGAGTGCAGTTTGATGAAAAGCTCAGAGTTGGCCTTGCGGAACTCCTTGAACATGTAATCGAAACGCGGCTTGGCCAGCTCGCGCCATTGTTCCGGCGACAGCATCATCGACTGCTGCGCACCGACGTCGTCGCCGACGCGGATCATATCGACGCCGAGCGCAATGGCGTTCTTGCCCAGCTCGGTGTAATACTCCGTCAGCCCGTCGAGCACGCCTTTGATCAGCTCGGGTTCATCAAACATAAAGAGGAAGAAGTTCTGCGTACCGACGATATGCGCGTACGCCGCCTCGATCAGCGTCGACGACAGGTCTACCATGATGAAGTAGTCGTCCTGATATTCCTTGCACAACGCTCTGATGGGATCGAGCATCGCCGGATCGGCCGGGTCCGGCCACTCGTAGTTCTTGAGGTCTTCCATGGACTTGATCGGATGGAAACTGGGGAAGTTCTCAGGCACGACCTTGCGAGGGCCCCAGAATTCCTGCGTCTTGGCAAACTCCACTTCCTCCTCGGGCGTGCGCCCCTGCAAGCCGCTCTTGCCATAGCCGACGCCGAAGTGGTTGTGCCAGGTCTCGCCGATCGAGATCGGTCGATGCGAAAAATCCGCGTTGATACCAATCTGATAGATGATGGCGTCGTTGCCAAGCCGCAGCTCCAGCTCAGGATTGTGTTTGCGGCCCGTCGCGGCGTCCTTGATACCGTAGATGCGCGCCAGCTTGTCCTTCGCCTCGTGCTTCATGCGATAGAGCAGGGGCACCCGGTCGACTTTTTCGTGACGTAATGTGCGAATAAAACGTTCGCGGGGGAGCAGCTCTTTCATCTTTGCCTCCTCGGGATCGGCGGTTTCAGTATATCTAGAATATATTAATGCAGGCCGATGACGGCGTAAACCACCATCAGGTCGCCGTCAGGCGGCGGCTCGCTTGCTTTTCTTGCGCTGGTGCTGGGTCTGGCCGCGGCAGTAGCTCAGATACTTCACGGAGTATTCGTCCTTGGCCGTGAGCGCGTTGGCCGCGAAGTAGAAGTCGTTGAATTCCTTCACGGGGTTCATTATGGGGTCGATCATCGCGGCATCGCAGCCCGCGAGCGTTGATAGCGCCACGAAAGCGAAATTCATCACCTTGCGCTGTGGCAACCCGAACGACACATTGCTATGGCCGCCGAACAGGTGCACTTTCGGATAGCGCGCTCGCAGTTCCCTGATCGCATCGAGATAATGATTGCCGAAGTCGGGGCCGGCGCCGATCGGAAACACCAGCGCATCCAGAAAGCGGTCTTCCATGGCGATGCCGCCGGCGGCGTCCATCATCTCCATGCATTTGCTCAGGTTGTCGACGCGCTCCTTGTCGTCTTTCGGCATACCGGTGTTGCCGCTCGCATTGGCGAACAAAATGGCATTGCGTTCCTTCGCCATGTCCACGAGCACCTGGCGGCCGTCCTCGAGATTGAAGGAGTTGATGGCCGGGCGGCTGATGCTGCTGTCGTGCGCTTCCAGGCCGGCGCGGATCGTTTCCGAGTCCGATGAGTCAACCGCAACGACTGTATTAGTGATGGATTGCGCGGTGCGCACCAGCCAGGCGATCCATTCGTAACGCTCCTCGGGATAGACCGACATCTCGTCCATACACAAGTCGATGATATGCGCGCCCGCGGCCTCCTGCGCCTTGATTGCCCATGTAATGTAGTGCATATCTTTCTGGCGACAGGCCGTGGCGATGTGCGGAATCATGAAGTTTGCGCGCTCGTTCGGGTCCTGCGGCATGGCGCTGGTGACATCGAGAATCCGCTCGGCACCGTCCAGATCCGTGTATTTGATCCCGAATTTGCCGTCTTCCTGGATGACGCGGGGGCTGGTCGCCTTGATCTTGCGGGTGGCGTTGAAATTCTCGCCGATGACGATCAGGCCGTTTCCTTGGACTTTCATATGCGTGACTCTTGGTTAATAGCGTAAATCCTAACCCGGCAGAGCCGGAACCAAACGGCGGACTTTACCACCCCTTGCCCAC
The DNA here is from genome assembly GCA_051008635.1 of Gammaproteobacteria bacterium. Lineage (GTDB taxonomy): Bacteria > Pseudomonadota > Gammaproteobacteria > JBPCXK01 > JBPCXK01 > JBPCXK01. The sequence continues at coordinate 30 of JBPCXK010000030.1, read as the reverse complement.
CGCAACGCCGGCGTGTGAGGCGCGCGGCCG
>JBPCXK010000029.1:0-4043 GCA_051008635.1 Gammaproteobacteria bacterium | reverse complement strand
GCGCAGAGATTTGATTTCACAACGCATTTTCTGAAACGAGGAATACAGGTCGTATTTCCGAGAAGAAGAAAATGCGTTGTGGAATCAAAGATCAAGCCAGCGCCGTCATCGTGGTGAGATATGCGGGTTAGCCCCTGGTTTGCTGCGCTCTCCTCCCTGGTGAGTATTTCACAACGATCGTGTAGCGAAAATCACATACGGAAAACCCTGCGTAGAGTACTTTCAGTTTTTGAGTATTAACTGCCAGAGCGAACTTGACCTCAGGTTCAAGGCAGCAAGGATTTTTCATGACCGACCGCACACCGTCGGGATACGGATCGCTAAAGATCCGTGTGCGCGACGCAGACGACCAGCCAGTGGGCAAAGCCACGGTCGAGCTCAAATCAGTCGCCGCAGGGTCGACGATTCAGCTCACCTACGATGAACGACTATCCATCTACTCCGCGCTATCCACCAGTGTTGGTGAGTATCTATTGCAAGTAAAGCGACAGGGGTTTGAATCTCAAGAGCGAGCTGTCACTATCGTTGAAGGAGCCAACGAAGAAATTGTCATCTTGGGTAAGAACGGGATGCGATACTACTTTCGTGGGAAAGCGAAAGTACCGTTCGAGCCGCGCCCGGATCTCGTCGCAGTCATCTTACGGCGACAAGACGACAAGGCGTTAAAAGAACTTGCTGACGCGGCGAAACGTCTGAAACTCCGTGAATTCAAGGACATTCCCGAGCCGGCCCGCGATGCGGGCGGCCGAGTATTCTCAATCGGCGGAAAAAAAATCAATCAAGCTTTGAAGGCGCTGGACGAAGTCGACGTTGTCGCCCACGCCGGCGCTATCGTCGGACTGCATGAGAGATCAATCTCGTTTCTCACAAACGAGCTGATGATCGTATGGCGTCGGGAAATGTCCGAGGCTGAAGTCCGGACGCGCATATCCCAACTCGGATTGAGCGTTCTTCGCAAGGTTCCGTATCTAAAGAACACCTTCCATGTTGCGTCGTCCGGGCCAGCTACGTACGAGTTGCTCGACATCGCCGACAGAACCGCCAAGTGGGATGACGTTGACTTCGTGGAGCCGAACCTGGTGACGACGGTGGAGCTCGATCAGGTAAATCCCACGGATTTTCTCTGGCCTGGCGTGTGGGATCGACAGCTTGTGAACACGCCTGGAGCGTGGAAACATCTCAAAGAGTGCGGCATCTATCCATTTGGAAGCAGCGAGATTGTTATCGCGTTTGTCGACCAAGGTATCGAATCAATCGGTGGTGTGCCAACCCACCCTGACTTCCAAGGAGAAGTGGCCGACGGCTCCAGTAAAGTGTACAGGTTGTACGACTTCAACACCCTGGTACCCAACAACGACTCTGTGCTCGGAAATCACGGGATGGGCGTATCCGGGGTCGGGGCGGCGAAGGCGAACAACGATTCGGTCATCGCGGGTCAAGATGAAGGTATTGCCGGCGCGGCCCCTAATTGTCGAGCGATGGGACTCATCTTCCCTTTCACCGAGTCCGAGCAGCTCGATATGTACGTGTGGGCTGCGGGCTTTGACCCAGGAAGTCCGCTAGCGGGCTTCCCCGACCCCATCAGTAAGGGCGCAGATGTCTTCAGCACAAGCATCGGTTTTGGCTCTGGCGCACCTATCTCTGCAACCGCGGCTGGGACGTTCGACTTTCTCGTTACCAACGGTCGCGGTGGGCGCGGGTGTCTTCTCTTCTTCTCGGCGGGTAACGCTGCGATCGACTTCACCACGTTCAGACCATGGGCGGCGTACGAAAACACGTTTGGCATGGCCGCTTCGACACTCGATAACGACGGCGCCTCCGAAATTCGCGCGCCGTATAGCGGGTTCGGTCCTGCCGAGTTGTGTGCACCAAGTCACGACGAATTCGTACCAGGAGGGGCGCTGCACAATCCCCCGGCGAACTACGCTACCTGGAGCGCGGACCTGGTTGGCCAGGGTAACCTGGTCGGGCATGCGGGGGTACAGACCATCCTCACCGCAGCCGCGGCGGCCGGAGATACCCAGTTAACGGTAGCTGATGCTAACAATTTCGTAAACGGAGCGCAGGTGCTCGTGGGGTTGCCGGGCACACCGGGCAGCGAACCGACGACCATTGCCGGCGCACCGAATATCGCCGCCGGTACGATACCGATTACCGCGCTCATGAACCCGCACCCTGCCGGTGTGACGGTTGTGTCGGGTGCGAACGACTATCGGAACAACTTTGGAGGAACGTCTTCAGCTACGCCGCTCGCGGCTGGGGTGGCGGCGCTCGTGTTGTCGGCCTACCCCGGCATGACCTTCGTCCAGGCGCGAAAGATCATGCGTGATACGGCGGTGAAAATCGATCCGAACAACGCAGATCCAATCGGACAGTGGCTCGACGAAGACAACAATCCTTCTAACATCACCGGAAAGCCGCCTGTCTTCAGCCAGTGGTTTGGCTATGGGCGTGTCAATGCCAAGGCGGCGGTGAAGGTTGCGGCTAAGATGAAACCAAAGAAACCAGAGACGAAAACGACGTACCGATACGCAGTTAAGGTTGTTTGCGGGAAATCCTGCGGCGATATCCTTGCTAAGGGTCGGTACTTCACAGCGATCAACATTCATAACCCATCAGAGAAGACCGCGACAATCCGCAAGAAGATCTCGCTCGCGCTTCCTGGCGAAACGCCGGGTCATTTAATCAATGCGGGCCGGGCCAAGCTGAGGTCGTGTCAGTCATTCGAGATTGACTGCGCTGATATCTATGAGCAGGCAAAGTTGACTGAGTGCTGTTTCATCAAGGGGTTTGTAATCCTCGAGAGTACAGTGCCACTCGAAATCGTTGCGGTATACTCCGCCGCCGGGGCCGACAAGCAGGTTGAGACTATCCACACGGAGCGAGTCACTGGGCACAAGGTGAAGAAGGTAATCCGGAAGAAGGACAAGAGCAGAATAGCGGTCAAGGGGCTCTTACAGATAGCGCGGTAGTTGCATAAATCTGAGTCAGACCACTTCAGCTTCACCGTACGGCAGTTGTCGGCTGCCGACAGGACAACCAGGTAGAAACGCACTTCCATGCAGACCGATCGTGCGCGCGGAACGCAAATTCGGTTTTCTCCACGTTGAACGCGGATCGGCGGCAATGTGAGGTACTGTCAGATCTACAAGGTTGGGGCGCAGACAGTCCATGTCCTCCTCTTCTCAGACGCACGCCACCTCTCGCCACGTAAGAAACGCTTGCGCACGGAAGTAGCGATAGTGCCGGCGTAAATGTCGGATCGCCTGTTCTCTGTACTTTACGATATTTACAGTATAGGCGTATTGTGCTAGCCCGCATATCTCACCACGGGGGAGCTATACGGAGAGCACGCTGCGGTTTAATTAAGCGTTCATGACAGCCCCAGGCCGCCATCCGGCCCCTCCAAGAGGCGGCTTCGCAGCGTCGCTCGCCATCCAGCGTGTCTCCAAGAACCATACCTGGTTACGGTTGCATCGCGCCAAGTATGATCCTCTTCATTTCGGGACTACTCGACGGGGTCGATTCGACGCAGCAAGCGGCGAATTCGGTGTGCTCTATGTCGCTCGACAGATTCCGGGCGCCTTCATAGAGACCCTGGTGCGCGATGGCGTCAGGGAAATCTCAGAAGCTCGTATCGGTAGCTTTCACGTTGCGGAAATAACAGTAAGTCGCGGGCTCAAGTTCGTCGACCTGGCTGGCAAAGGACTTGTACGCATGGGTGTGGATGGACGCCTCAACACCGGCGACTATCGGGTCGCACAACGTTGGTCCAGTGCGTTCTTTGCTCATCCGGATAAAGCCGACGGTATTCTCTACCCGTCCCGGCACGACCCGAAACAGCACCTCGCCGCTCTCTTCGACCGAGCTGAAACGCTACTCACAAGCAAACCCTGCGGAACCATACGCAGCTACCTTGGCGATCGCGAGTTCTACCGGTTGTTGGACCACTACGACATCGCGCTGCTTTGAGCGCTTAAGCGCTTGCGTCTGGCTTTAAGATCGCTCATCGCAGGTTCTGGCGCAACAAAGGTAGGCGATAC
>JBPCXK010000028.1:0-6073 GCA_051008635.1 Gammaproteobacteria bacterium | reverse complement strand
GTCCAGATCCCCGCTGTTCCAGAAATCAAGCGCCCGACGCTCGGCTTCTTTGTGACGGATTTTGTCTTCTTCCGTTTTGGGCTTTACCCCAAGTACGTCGGGCAGATCGCGCACTTTGAATACGCGGGACTTTATCAATTTGTACATCACTGGAAGCAACCAGTGGTCGTACTTGTCTTCAGTCAACGGCGCTTCTTTTGGAAGATCTGTCTCCCACGGATAGCAACGAAACCTCGACACCGTTAGTCCGCCCCAGTACGGGTAGTATCGGGGTTGTGCATCGTTAGCGTTCATCAGGACCACGACCAACCTTGGCTTAAGCTCGTTGACAAGCTCTAAAGTCCAGTCAGCTATCTGCTCCATGTTGTATCCAGGCACTCCACCGTTCATAACCTGAAACTTCTGCGTCAGTTTTTGTTGCAGCATACTGGATACCGTTACGTCTTCCTGAACACCGAAACCAAATGCGACGGAATCACCGACAAGAAGTATCGGCGGGCGCCCATCAGGTTCCGCTCCCCGCATCCCAAGGCTGTTTATTCGAATATCGACACCCGGGTAGAGTCGGTTCTGATCCCCGCGGAGATTGAAGCCCGGCTTCAACCCGTAGTCAGAGCCTCGTCGAACACAAAGAGTTGTTTACGCTTTGGATAGACGTGCACGCCCTCAGATACCCAAAACACCCGGCCAACGATTTCTGTGCCGACGGCGACAGTGACCAGGAGATAGAGCGCATAAGCAACCCGCTTAAGCCAAACAGGGGAGCGACTCATCGATCGGCATTCATTGCTCTTCAAGCCAGGTCTGAAACATCAGAATCACCCACAGATAGTAGTGCCACTGGTGCCTGCCTTCGAGGTGTTCGCGCCATTTCTGCCTGATCGGTGCGGGGTCGAAGTATCCTTCCTGTCGCAAGCGGCTTTCGTCGAGCAATGTCTCAGCCCATTCGCGCAATGGACCACGCAGCCATTTGTCCACCGGGACACCGAAGCCCATCTTCGGCCGATCGAGCAGTTTTCGCGGCACATACTTATCCAGAACCTGACGCAATATCCACTTGCCTTCGCCGTTTCGGAGTTTGAGACTCACGGGCAAGCGCCACGCGAACTCCACGATGCGGTGATCGATTATCGGCACCCGCGCTTCGAGGCTCACGGCCATGCTCGCCCGATCGACCTTCGTGAGGATATCGTCCGGCAGGTAGCTGATCAGATCGAAATACATCATCCGCTGGATGCAGTTCGGCAGATGCATGTTCTCCAACGCGTCCGTTAGCAACGTGGGCCGCTCGTGCGCGCTGGAAACGATCCGTCCGGGGTGCTTCCAGTGCGAGATAAGCTGCAGATACAACTCATCGGCATTGCGCACCGCGAGAACCTCACCGAGCTTGTGCAGTTTGTTACCGGGCAGTTGCACGGCGTATTTCTTTGGCAGCAACGGACTGAACAGCGCGAACGATTTATCCCATGTCTCGGCCGACAGGAGCATTAGCAAGCTGCCGCCGGCCTGCCGCGCGACAGCGGGCATCCAGCCAATACTTTTCCAGATACGGTTGCCCCAGAAATAACGGTTGTAACCGCCGAATAATTCATCTCCGCCGTCGCCGGAAAGACTTACCGTTACATGCTTGCGTGTGAGTTGCGAGACCAGAAAGGTCGGTATCTGCGAGGAATCCGAAAACGGCTCGTCATAAATCTTTGGCAGTTCAGGTATTACATCCATTGCCTCCCGCGGCGTGACATAGAGTTCCGTGTGATCGGTGCCAATGTGCCGGGCTATAGCCTTGGCGTGGTGCGCCTCGTTGTATCCCTGTTCATGGAAACCGATTGAGAACGTCTTTACGGGCTTGCTGGATTGTGCCTGCATCATGGCGACCACCGTCGACGAATCGATACCGCCAGACAGAAATGCGCCCAGGGGGACATCCGCAACTATGCGCATGGACACAGCGTCTCGCAACAAGGCATCAAGCTCGGCAACAGCGTCCTAGTCCGAGCCGGAGTAACCTTTGCCGAGAGAGCTCTCGGCTACCTTGCTCGCGGACCAGTACGGTGTCGTTTTAATATCGTCGAGGTTACAGGCGTCCGCCGGGATGGTCACGAAGTGGCCCGGCAACAATTTTTTTATGCCCTTGTAGATCGAGTAGGGTGCGGGAATGTAATTGTGGCGCAAATAAATTGCCAGGGAATCCCGGTCGATGCCCGCGTCAAACCCCGGGAATTGCCGTAACGCCTTCATCTCGGAGGCGAACAGCAATGCCCCGCCGGCCCGTCCATAGTAAAGTGGTTTTATGCCTACGCGGTCACGCGCCAGAGACAACTCACGCGCCTGTTTGTCCCACAACGCCAACGCGAACATACCGATGAAACGATTCAGCGCGCCCTCGAGGCCCCAGGCCTCGATGGCCTCCAGCATAACCTCGGTATCCGAGTGGCCCCGCCAAACCGGATTGCGCGACCGTAGCTCCTGCCGAATCGCTTCAAAATTATAGACCTCGCCGTTGTAGGCAGTCACGTATCGCCCGGAGGCCGATGACATCGGCTGATGACCTTCCGCGGACAGATCCACAATCGACAGGCGGCGATGCGCCAACCCGATGCCGGCGGCTGCGTCGAACCAGATTCCATGATCGTCTGGTCCGCGATGTGCAATTGCGGACGCCATGTTGGACAACGTTGCTTCGACGTCAGGCGGCAGGACGCCGCCGCCGGATACCAGAAAGCCCGCGAAACCGCACATTTGGCTGAGCTTGTCCTCTAGTTCAGCGCCGCTGAGCGCAAAAGCGGTATTTTATACAGACACACCGCACGCCGATGCTTGGCAACGGACTCATGCCAATAGAACGCCGATCTAAGCTACTTGCTTCCAACGTGCTCTGCATGTACTGCCTCGTACAGCGCCTCATACTGATGCGCAACTGAAGCCAACGAATAAGACTGCACAACCCGCTCTCGCGCCCGCAGCCCCATTTCTTTGCGCTCCTCGTGGCGTAAGTCCAATAGCTCGAGTATGCCATTCGCCAGCAATTCGGGATCCCTGGGCGGCACGACCACACCGTTTTCACCTAGCACTCGCGCACAATCACCCACATCCGTGACGACACACGGCACACCGCAGGCCATCGCTTCGCCCAACACATTCGGAAAGGCTTCCGCCCAGGATGAAAGTGCAAGAACGTCAAATGCGGGCATCAGTGTAGCCGAGTCTCTTTCGCCGAGTAAACGGACGTGCGGGGTCAGCCGTAGTTCCGAGACCGCTCGCATCAACTGCGCATTCCCGTCGTCTACACCGCCGCCCGCCAGAACAAAGCTCACATCCGGGCAACCTGCGACAACCCGTGCCGCCGCTCGCAGAAAGGTAATATGGTCCTTCATTGGGTGGAAACGCGCGACCAACCCGACCAGCTTTTGCGAAGGCGCCAGACCAAGCTCTTCACGCAGCACAAAACAAGCGGCTGGGTCAGGCTGGAATTTTTCCGTGTCGAATCCGTTCGGCAATATGGCCCGGCTTCCTGACCAATAGCCAATGGCCTCGTGCTGCTCCGCACCGGCGTTGGAATTGTAGATAATCCGATCGACGCGCCTGGACGTCAGCGCGCCAATTCGCACTACCACGCGTATGGCGAGTCTCTCTTTTTCGATGCCGTAAAGCGCTTGACGGATGTTCCAAACTACAGCACGCCGACCACCGAATCTACTCACAAGCAACCCGAACAGGTTGCTGTGATGCATCCAGCCCTGCACGATGTCTGGAGAGTACAGGCGGACAAGCCGTAAGGCCTCCCGCAACGTGCCAATACCCGGCAGCCCATGTTTCATGCCCAGCATGTGTACTGGAATGCCCAGAGCCCGGATACGGCTGCCAACAGCCTCGCCGCCGGTGAGACAAACAACCGCATGACGCAGCCGTGATTGGTCCGTACTCAAGAGAAGCTTGTAGAGCATCATTTCGGCGCCACCGGTTTCGAGACCGGTGATGAAGTGCAAAATGAAACACGATCGGCAGGCGCGTTCAAGCTCAGAGACTGGGCCACTCATGCCGCCGGCGCGGTCCTCGAGCACTGCCTTCAAAACGTAGTTGCTTTCTTGTATCCGACCGCGCACCAGTAAGGAACGGAATCGCTGAAAGTAATGCTCTCAAGTCCAGCTTGCTCCATCATTTTTTGAATCTCGACTTTTGTGAAACGCTTCTCCAAAGCTGTTCCAAACCGGTCGAGCGCGTCGGTTCGCATGCTGTAGAAAGGAAGAGTCTTGTATGCGGATAGCGGTAGCGACTCGGTGTTGATACCGAACTTGCCGAGCAGGAGCGCTGATCTTGCCAAAGGATAGTAGACGCTCGCCGCGATTGTCTGTGACACCCAGTATCTTGCCCTGAAAGGCAGGCGGGCAATAAGGCGCCTGCCGACATCGCTTCCTTTCCAAAGCATCTGAAACCAGGCAGGTCTGTTGTCGAATGCGTAGTCTATGTAAACAAGAAAAGGCGCACCGGCTTTGAGTTTTCGTGTGCAAGCCTCCATACCCGACAGCGCATCCGGAATGTGATGGAGCACGCCGAGCGAATAGCCAAAATCCATCGAGCCATCGTCGAGCGGGATAGAGTCAAACGATGCATGAAGTACAGTGCAGTTGCTTCGAGCCTCCAGATTGTTTCGTGCCACCTCGAGTGCGGCCTCGCTCGCATCTATACAGTACAGATGCCTGACTTTGCGGGCCGCCAACTTCGCCCATCTTCCACTACCGCAACCCATGTCGAATCCAACGGCCGCGTCCGGGAGCGCATCCCAGGGGAATATGCCGAAGTAGCGGTCAAATTGCTCGCGCAGCTGAGCTTCAGTGAGAGCCCGTTGGTCAAAACGAGCCCACTCGGCGCCGAAACCTGCCACCGTTTTTGTGTCAGCATTTTGCATGTTCATGACAACGCCTCACCCGCCGCTCAGATGACCAAGAAAACTCGCCCAGTTTTTCCCGAACTCAAACCGACACGGGTGTTAATTGCCGAATCCTGCATTAGTACGCGGGCCGCAAGTAGCCTGGTGGTCGATACTGACGCTCATGCCCGCGGGCAAGCTGTTGGCAGGACTGCGCACAGAGCATTCCAAATAGCAGCAAAAACACCCGGCGATCGAGTATGTTGTGGCTAAAAACGCCATAAAGCGCGACAACGAGAATGAAGGCTTGGCCCTCCCTGCACTGTCGCGAAGAAAATACGAAATACCCTGCTCCGAGCAGAGCCAGATATGCAAGCAAGCCAGGCAACCCATTATTCACCCACTGGGAGAGGTAAATGTTGTGAGGGCCGACCTCATCAGCAAAAGAAAAGCCGGTGCCATAACCGAGAATTGGTGAATTTTGGATCAGGCCGACATATTCAAAAATCAACCTGGCACGCAGATCATCAGGGTTGACATAGCTTTCCACACGGGCAAGCTCACTCAGCCTCGTAGTCGCATTCTTAATCTCAAATACACCAGACTCGCTCGTTAACACCGATACCGCCACAACCGATATTAGCGAAAACACAACGACATAAAAATAAACCCTTATTTGCCTCCCAGCGTTCAGATGACTCAGACCGTTACACATATAGAAGACCACCAAAACCGCAAATAACACTATCCCCGCGCGGGAAAGGGTCGCAAACACCGCGATACCGCAAACGGCGAGCAACGCAATGTCCACGACCTTAACCTCGCCATACCGCAGACACACTGCACACATTGCAACAACATAGAAAGATGCCGTGTTGGGATTCTGGGCCAGGCCGGCGGCTCTAAAGATCTGATCGGAAAAAAGCCCGGGCTCTACGAGATCAGCCGCCATGGTCCCAAGCAGAACCGCCAGAGCAGGCATCACGTAGGGTCGCGGAGTCCTGCCGACCCGGCGGAGAAGACACAGCGTAAGACCACTGATAAAGACAAAAAGATTGAAAACCGGCAGAAACGAGAACTTGCCACCTTCAAGATGAGCATACGGCAAAAAGCTCAGTGACAATGCGACCAGCACGAGAACAACAAACGGGACGATAATTGCCCAGTTGCGAGTGTAGAGCGGTAGCACCCGACTCAGCGGTGGCC